>JARBUP010000141.1 GCA_029239575.1 Bacillota bacterium | reverse complement strand
AAAGGAGATAATTAATTATGGCTAAAAATAAATATAAAGAAAAACATATGGCTATGCCAATAGAAAGTCATGTTACAGCTGCATGGGCAAGTCAAGCAAAACTTAAGCCAGTTTCAAAAGTAAATATTCCAGATGAAGAACAAGTGATGAATGCTAAAGAATATGTTGATTCAAATGAAAAATAGTAATTAATAATATTTAAAAGTTAAAGGAAGGTCTAATACCTTCCTTTAACTTTTTTATTTAAAATACTTCGTGTTCTGAAAGTTGTTTATATCTTCTATACCTATCTTTTGCATGTTCGCTTGAAATATTAAACATTTCATCTGCAATTTCTGGGAATACAGTTTTAAGTTGTGTAAAACGAATTTCACCACTAATAAATTCTTTGTAATCTTCAGTAGGCTCTTTAGAATCAAGTATAAATGGATTTTTACCTTGGTCTTTAAGTTCAGGATTAAATCTGTATAAATGCCAGTATCCAGCTTCTACAGCTTTCTTTTCTTCCATCATACTTGTTCCCATACCTGATTTAATTCCATGATTTATACAAGGTGAATATGCAATTATTAATGATGGTCCATTAAAAGCTTCTGCTTCTTTTATAGCTTTAATTGTTTGATTCATGTCCGCACCCATTGCAATTTGAGCTACATAAATATAACCATATGTCATTGAAATAAGACCTAAGTCTTTTTTTCTAAGTTTTTTACCTGCTGCTGCAAATTTTGCCACAGCTGCTGCAGGAGTTGATTTAGAACATTGACCACCTGTATTAGAATAAACTTCAGTATCCATTACAAGTAAGTTAATATCTTCACCAGTTGATAATGCATGATCAAGACCACCATATCCTATATCATATGCCCAGCCATCGCCGCCAAATGCCCAAACAGACTTTTTAATTAAGAAATCTTTAAGTTTTAATATTTCTTGAATTCTATCATTATTTGTATAATCTTTTTCGCTTAATGCTTTATAAATCATAGCAGTAGCTTTTTTAGAACCTTCACCGTCATTAAAGTTTTCTATCCAACTATTAAATGCGTCTTTTAAATTACTTTCTATGGATGTATTTAAAACATCTTTTATTAAAATAGTAAGTTTTTCTCTTAATTGTTTTACACCAACTTGCAAACCTAATCCAAATTCAGCAGCATCTTCAAATAAAGGATTAATCCATGCAGGTCCTTTACCTTCTGAATTAGTTGTATATGGCATGGATGGTGCTGATGCTCCATAAATTGAAGAACATCCTGTTGCATTTGAAATCATCATTCTATCGCCAAATAATTGAGTTATTAATTTAATATATGGAGTTTCACCGCAGCCTGGGCATGCGCCGTTGAATTCAAATAAAGGTCTTAAGAACTGGCTTCCTTTAACAGTGTACTTATCCATTATATTCTCTTTTGGTTTTACTGTTGTAGCGAATTCCCAGTTTTCTGACTCCATTTCCATTTCATGTTCTGCTGGTTTCATAATGAGAGCTTTACCTTTAGCTGGGCATATATCAGCACAGTTAGCACATCCTGTACAATCTAATGGTGAAATTTGAATTCTCCAATGATAATTTTCCATACCTTTTCCAAGAGGTTTAGCAGTTTTGAAGGTATCAGGTTTTCTTGCTTCTTCTTCATCATCTAATAAAAATTGTCTTATTGTAGCATGAGGGCAAACATATGAACATCTTCCGCATTGGATACATTTATCTATTTGCCATTCAGGAACCATAGGTGCAATACCGCGTTTTTCATATGTTGTTGTTCCATTAGGGAATGTACCATCTTCCATTCCTATAAACGCGCTTACAGGAAGTTCATCACCTTCATCTCTTGCCATTACTCTTTGAATATTTTTAACAAAGTCAGGTTCTTCTTTAATAGGTAAATTTTCTTCTTTTGCATCTGCCCAAGAATCAGGCACTTTAATTTTTATTAAACTATCAATAGAATTATCAACAGCTTTTTTATTCATTTCAACTATATCGGAGCCTTTTCTACCATACATATCTTCTATATTTTGTTTTAAATAATTTAAAGCTTCATCCACAGGAATAACGCTGGCAAGTTTAAAAAATACGGATTGCATTACCATATTAATTCTGTTTCCTAATCCAATCTTAGATGCAATTTTTAAAGCATCAATTATATAAAAATTAATATTATTTTTAGCTATATAATTTTTAATTGTTGCTGGAAGTTTTTCATCAAGTTCTTTTTCGTCCCATGGACAGTTTAATGCAAATGTTCCACCATTTTTAAGTCCTTTTAATATATCATAATGATATAAGAATGACTTGTTATGGCATGCAATATAATCTGCATTAAAAACTAAATATGGTGAATAAATAGGCTGTTTTCCAAATCTTAAATGAGATGTTGTAGTTCCTCCAGATTTTTTACTGTCATAAGAGAAATATCCCTGAACATATAAATCAGTATTATCTCCTATAATTTTTATAGCTGTTTTATTAGCACCGACAGTTCCATCTGATCCAAGACCCCAAATACGGCAGCTTATTGTTCCTTCAGGAGCAGTATCAACTATATCAGTTTCAGGTAGTGAAGTTTTATTAACATCATCAACTATACCTATTGTGAAATTATCCATAGGTTCGTCTTGCTTTAAATTTTCAAATACAGATATAATTTGAGAAGGTCTTGTATCTTTAGATGATAGACCGTATCTTCCTCCAACTATTAAAGGAGCATTTTTTATATTTTGATAGCATTTAACTATATCCAAGTATAATGGTTCTCCTGGAGAACCAGGTTCCTTAGTTCTGTCTAATACAGCAATTTTTTTAACAGTTGATGGTATTGCTTCTATTAGATGTTTTTCAGAGAAAGGTCTATATAAATGTACTTTAACAACACCTAATTTATTTCCTTTCATTCTTAAATAATCTATTGTTTCTCTTATTGTATCAGTTACTGAACCCATTGCTACAATTACATATTCAGCATCTTTATCTCCATAGTAGTCAAACAATTTATATTTTCTACCGGTTACTTCACCAAGTTGATCCATATATGATTGAACAATATCTGGAACTGCTGAAAAATATGGATTTTGACATTCTCTTTGTTGAAAATATATGTCTGGGTTTTGTGCGGTACCCCTTGTTACTGGATGTTCAGGATTTAAAGCTCTGTTTCTGAATTCATCAATAGCTTTATAATCAACTAAATTTTTTAATACTTCATAATCAATTTTTTCTATTTTTTGAATTTCATGAGATGTTCTAAAACCGTCAAAAAAATGAATAAAAGGGAGTCTTGCTTTTATTGCAGCTAAATGGGCAATTACACCTAAATCCATTGTCTCTTGAACATTGGCTGATGCTAACATTGAAACACCTGTTTGTCTACAAGCCATTACATCTTGATGATCCCCATAAATAGATAATGCATGCGTAGCTACAGCTCTTGCTGTAACATGCAATACACCTGGTAAAAGTTCACCAACCATTTTATAAATATTAGGTATCATTAACAATAAACCTTGAGAAGCAGTATAAGTTGATGCAAGTGCACCTGACTGTAAAGCACCTCTCATAGTTCCAACAGCTCCTGCTTCTGATTGCATTTCTATAACTTTTACTTCTTGACCAAAAATATTTTTCATGCCATGAGCTGACCATTCATCAACACCTTCTGCCATAGGAGTTGATGGAGTAATAGGGAAGATGGAAGCAACTTCAGTAAATGCATAGGAAGCAATTGCGGCAGCTTTATTACCATCCATAGATTCAAATTTTTTCATATAATATAATCCTTTCACTGTGCTACGCACAAAATTTAATCAATCATTTTTAAAAATCAGTTATTAGTTTTTCAATAAAATATCTAAATATACAAATAGTTTAAATAAGCTATAAATTTTTTAATTAACAAAAAATAATTAAATTTTATTGACACTAATATATGTACGTGATATAATTACAAAAATTGATCTTTAACTCGGTACCGTGATACCGCCAAGATTTATAATATGGGTATGTTTAACATGCAAAAGTATATAATAATTCTGTCGGTTGGTAGGATTATTTTTTTATGTAATTTTACAAAACAAATGATTATTAAAAAATGGAGGAATTATATGTCAACACAAAAAGAAGTATTTGGTTATTTACCAGATGAAAGACCACCAGTCATTGAACTAATATTCTTTGCTTTACAACAAATAGTAGTAATGTTTCCAGCTACAGTATTAGTAGCATTAATAACAGGTTTTCATGTTTCAACAACAATATTCGCAAGCGGTTTATCTACATTAGGTTTTATTTTAATAACAGGTAGAAAAATACCTTTATATTATGGTTCAAGCTTTTCATACATAGCTGCAATAGCATCAATAATGGGTGCTGAAGCTTTTGCTGGTTATTCTTTAAATGATAAAATTTCAATTGCACAATTCGGAATAATAATGTCAGGTTCGGTTTCAATAATAGCAGGATTTATAATACAAAGAAGTGGTAAAGATAAAATTGATAAAGTTTTACCACCAACAGTTACAGGTAGTATTGCAATTATAATAGGTTTATCACTTGCAGCTAATGCTATGACAAATGCAGCTGCATTTCCACAAACAGTTTTAGAAAATCAAGTAGATCTTGCACAGGGTATGGCTTGGATTATCGCCATAGTAACTTTAATTTCAACAATTTTATACTCAGTGTATTTAAGAGGGAAATTAAGCCAACTTCCAATTTTGTTTGGATTATTAACTGGATATGTTGCAGCTTTAATAATAGGTGCTACAACTGATATTCAATTTGTAACGTTTAACACAATTCAATCTTCAAGCATAATTAATATGCCAATATTTACATTCCCTAAACCAACTTTAGCAGCAGTTATTGCAATAATGCCAATAGCGATAGCTACTATTCCTGAGTCAACAGCTCACGTTTATCAACTTCATATTTATGTAAATGATTTAGCTAAGAAAAAAGGCGTAAAAAAAATATATGATATTGATTCAAAATTAGGCTTAAACTTAGTAGGAGACGGTATAGGTGATATTATATCAGGATTTATAGGTGGTCCAGCAGGAACTAATTATGGAGAAAATATAAGCGCAATGGCAATTTCTAAAAACTTCTCAGTTTATGTATTAATGCTTGCAGCAGTACTTACAATGATAATTTCATGCTTTACACCATTAATCAATATTATATACTCAATACCAACAAGCGTAATAGGTGGTTTATCAATTTATTTGTTCGGAGTTATAGCAGCTCAAGGTATAACAATTATGATGGACAGAAAAGTTGATATGTTTAATTCGAAAAACCTTGCAGTTATTGCAGTTATATTAATTGTAGGTTTAGGTGGAAGCTTTGGTTTTGAAGGCGGAATGATTCCAATGTTTGGAATTCAATTACCAGCTATAGCTACTGCAGCCATAGTGGGAATTGCTTTAAACTTAATGTTGTTAATAGGTGAAAAATAAATATTAATTAATAATTAAAGAATTAAATAAATAAAAAACATAAATTGCAGTTTAATTTATGTTTTTTTATATTATAAATTTAAATACTTATTTACTAAACTTCTCCAAATATTTATAATGAAAATATAATAGTTTTTATTGGGGAGTAATTATGAGAAAATTAAATAATATAAGAAAACAAAAGCATATAGCACTAATAGCTCATGACAATATGAAAAAAAGTTTGATCAATTGGGTAAAAGAAAATAAAGAGGAACTTTCAAAACATTTTTTATGCGGTACGGGAACAACGTCTAAATTGATTTCTGAAGAAACATCTCTTCCTGTGCGTGCATATGAAAGTGGACCATTAGGCGGGGATCAGCAAATAGGCTGTGCTATAGTTGAAGGAAAAATTGATTTTATGATTTTCTTCTGGGATCCATTGTCATCGCACCCTCATGACCCTGATGTAAAAGCTCTTTTAAGAATTGCAGTTTTATACGATATACCTGTAGCTATGAATGAATCAACAGCTAACTTTTTATTAAAATCAAGGTATATGGAAGAAGATTATATTAGATAAAATTTTAAAAACCTGTCCGTTAAAATTGGACAGGTTAATTATTTAAAATTATTTGTTTGTAGTATTATTTTCAACTTTGTTTATATATTCAATTAAATCAACTAATTTATTGGAATAGCCCCATTCGTTGTCATACCATGAAACTAATTTAACAAAATTAGGATTTAATTCAATACTTGCTTTTACATCAAAAATTGAAATTCTTGAGTCGCCTAAAAAATCCGTTGAAACCACATCGTCTTCTGTATATCCTAATATACCTTTTAATTCTCCTTCAGATGCAACTTTAATAGCTTGCTTTATTTGTTCCATGGAAGCAGATTTCTCAAGTCTGCATGTTAAATCAACAACTGACACATTTACTGTTGGAACTCTAAATGCCATACCAGTTAATTTTCCTTTTAAATCGGGAATTACTTGACCAACTGCTTTTGCAGCACCAGTTGAAGATGGAATTATATTGACTGTTGCAGATCTTCCGCCTCTCCAGTCTTTTTTAGATGGTCCATCCACTGTTTTTTGTGTAGCAGTAGTTGAGTGCACTGTTGACATCAACCCTTCCATTATACCAAAATTTTCATGAATTACTTTTGCTAATGGTGCTAAGCAGTTTGTAGTACAAGATGCATTAGATACAACATCCATATCTTTTGTGTATGAAGTATTATTTACTCCCATAACAAACATGGGAGCATCCTTTGATGGAGCACTGATTATAACTTTTTTTGCTCCTGCATTTATATGTTTATAAGCATCATCTCGATGAGTAAATGCACCTGTTGATTCTACAATATATTCAGCACCGCATGATTTCCAATCTATTTCAGATGGATCTTTTTCAGCATAAACATTTATTCCTACACTATTTACTATAAGCATATTATCATTTGATTCTACTTTGCCATTAAATTTTCCATGGACGGAATCATATTTTAACATATATGCCATATAATCTACATCTATAAAAGGGTCATTTATTCCAACAACTTGAATATCATCTCTTTCATCTATTGCTCTAAAAACTATTCTCCCTATTCGACCAAATCCATTTATTCCAATCTTTATCATATTTTTCTCCTTGTAAATTTTCATATTTTTCTCCTTGTAAATTTTTTAAAAATAAAAACTTATTGCAAAAGATATCAATAATATGATTACTCAAAATTCGTGAAAAAACTTTTCGTAAACTCAATAATATTTTCTCTTAAATAATTAAAAACTATGTATTTAAAAAAGTGATAATTTTAATAAAAATCATTATTTAATAAAATTTAATTAAAAAATGCATTTAAAATATTTTTGCAATATTTTAAATGCATCATTTGATTTTTATTTTGCTGTAAAAATTTTGCCATCAAAATCTATTTCAATATTTGTGTTTGGTTCTAAATCTTTTGATATAATTAACCTTGCTATTAATGTTTCTATATTTCTTTGAATATATCTTTTTAAAGGTCTTGCTCCGTAAATAGGATCATAACCTTGTTCTATAATATAAGATTTTGCTTTATCTGAAACTGAAAAAGTAAGCTGTTTATTTTTTAATCTATCTTTTAAATCTTTAAACATTAAATCTAAAATAGATGTGATTTCTGTTTTGCTAAGTGGTTTATAAAATACTATTTCGTCAAGTCTGTTTAAAAATTCAGGTCTGAAACTTCTTTTTAATATTTGGTTAACTTCATTCCTGCTTTCTTCTGAAATCTCTCCTTGATTATTTATTCCTTCCAAAATATAATTTGATCCTAAATTAGATGTTAATATAATTATAGTATTTTTAAAATCGATAGTTCTTCCTTGAGAATCTGTGATTCTGCCATCATCTAATACTTGAAGTAAAATATTAAATACATCAGGATGTGCTTTTTCTATTTCATCAAATAAAACAACTGCATATGGTTTTCTTCGAACAGCTTCCGTTAATTGGCCACCTTCTTCATAACCAACATATCCAGGAGGAGCACCAATAAGTCTTGAAACAGAAAATTTCTCCATATATTCGCTCATATCAATACGAATTATATTGCGTTCATCATCAAACAAAGCTTCTGCTAAAGCTTTAGCTAATTCTGTTTTTCCAACTCCAGTTGGACCTAAGAATAAAAATGAACCTATAGGTCTGTTAGGATCCTGTATTCCAGCCCTTGAACGAAGAATTGATTCAGTTACTTTTAAAACAGCTTCGTTTTGGCCTATTACTCTTTCATGAAGTATATCTTCAAGCCTTAATAATTTTTCTCTTTCTCCTTCCATGAGTTTAGAAACAGGAATACCAGTCCATCTTCCAATTATTCGTGCAATTTCTTCTTCTGTAACTTTGTCCCTAAGTAAAGTGTTTTTTCCTTGAGTTTGTTCCGATATTTGTTCTTCTTCCTCTAATAATTTTAGAAGCCCAGGAAGTTTACCGTATTTCAATTCAGCAGCTTTGTTTAAATCATAATGTCTTTCTGCTTTTTCAATTTCTGCATTTGTATTTTCAATTTCTTCTCTTAATTTTTGAACTTTTCCTATAGCATTTTTTTCATTTTCCCATTTAGCTTTCATTTCTTTAAACTGAGATCTCATTTCTGCTAATTCTTTTTGAATGTCTAATAAATGTTCTATAGAAAGTTTGGAGCTTTCTTTTTTTAATGCAGCTTCTTCTATTTCGTGTTGCATAATTTTTCTAGATATATCATCTAATTCTGTGGGCATTGATTTCATTTCAGTTTTAATCATAGCACATGCTTCATCAATTAAATCAATTGCTTTGTCAGGCAAGAATCTGTCAGAAATATATCTGTTAGAAAGTACTGCGGCTGAAATTAAAGCTTGGTCTTGGATTTTAACACCGTGGAAAACTTCATATCTTTCTTTCAAACCTCGCAATATAGAAATAGTGTCTTCTACATTTGGCTCATTAACTAAAACTGGCTGGAAACGTCTTTCTAAAGCAGCATCTTTTTCAATATATTGGCGATATTCATTTAAAGTTGTAGCTCCTATACAGTGTAGCTCGCCCCTTGCAAGCATTGGTTTTAGCATATTTCCTGCATCCAAGGCGCCATCTGTTTTTCCAGCACCAACTATTGTATGAAGTTCATCTATAAATAAAATTATTCTACCTTCACTTTTTTTCACTTCATTTAATACTGCTTTTAATCTTTCTTCAAATTCACCTCTAAATTTTGCTCCGGCAACTAAGGAACTCATGTCCAGTGAAAATATTTTTCTTTCTTTTAAATTGTCAGGTACATCACCTCTTACTATACGAAGTGCTAAACCTTCTGCAATAGCAGTTTTACCAACTCCAGGTTCACCTATTAATACAGGATTGTTTTTAGTTTTACGAGATAAAATTCTTATTACATTTCTTATTTCAGAATCCCTTCCAATAACAGGGTCTAATTTATTGTTTTTAGCTAGCTCTACTAAATCTTTACCATATTTCAATAAAGCATCATATGTAGATTCTGGAGAATCACTTGTAACTCTTGTATTTCCTCTTACTGAAGATAATACATTTAAGAAATTATTTTTATCTATATTAAATTCATAAAATAATTTCTTTAAACTTTGCTTTGGATTGTTAAGTATAGAAAGCATTATATGTTCAACTGAAACATATTCATCCTTCATTTTTTCAGCAGTATTTTCAGATTCTACTAATATTTTATCAACATCATTTGATATATAAATTTTCCCACTTTCACGTCCAGATCCTGTAACACGGGGCATGGATTCAATAATTTTATATAGTTTCAAATTAAAATTATTTACATCTATACCCATTTTCAATAATAGCTGAGATATTAAGCCCTCATCTTGATTTGAAAGAGCATATAATAAATGCTCTTCTTCAATTTGCATGTTATTGTGTTCTATTGCTATATTTTGAGATTCTTGAAGCGATTCTAAAGATTTTTGAGTAAATTTTTGTGCATTCATTATTTCTATTTCCTCCTATTAAATAAAAAATTACTATGATAATATAATACCACTTAATTCTTAATTTAAAACAAAATTTCCCAATAAAAAAACTGTAACTAATGAATTACAGTCAGACTATTGACAAACCCATAAAGAAGTGTCATTCTGAAGGTCGTGAAGAATCTTTTTATTATTGAAATAACAAGATCCTTCGCTATCACTCAGGATGACAAAAATAAAAATAATACTTTGTCATAATTTCAAGAGGTATAAGCCTCCAACATTTACAGTTACGCGTTAAAAGATTTTAGTGTGTACTTATTTACTAATTCTTTTAAAATCTGTGCTTGTCCTGATAGTTCCTCACTAGCTGCAGCACTTTCTTCAG
>JARBUP010000140.1 GCA_029239575.1 Bacillota bacterium | reverse complement strand
CAGTACTACGGATATTGCAAAAATTAAATCTAATGGTATAAATAGAATAGGTGGAGATATTTATATTGACGGTTCTTTTACTTCCATGAGCGCTGCTATAAGTTTTAATTATAAAGATACAAATAAAAATGGCAATTTATACTTTTCTCAAGATGAAATTAATGAATTTGTTTTGGAATGTTATAAAAATAATTTAGATACTGCTTTTCATGCTGTTGGGGACAGAGCAGTGGAACAAGTTTTAAACGCTCATATATATGCACAAAGTATATTACCAAATAAAAAACAAAGACATCGAATAGAACATGTTGAATTAACATCTCCCGAGCAAAAGAAAAAAGCAAGGGAATTAGGAATTATTTTTTCAATGCAACCTGCATTTGAGTATTATTATGGTGGTAGTAATGGAATGTATGCAAATAGGCTAAACAGTAATTATAAAAAAACAAATGAGTTTAGGAAAATATTTGACGAAGGCATTATTGTTTGTGGGGGTTCTGATAGTGATTTAACTCCAATTGACCCAATACTTGGTATTCATGCAGCTGTAAATCACCCTGTTATTGAAAACAGCATATCAGTAGAAGAAGCAATTAAAATGTTTACCATTAATGCTGCGTATGCAGTTCGTGAAGAAAATAAAAAAGGTTCTATTGAAATTGGTAAAATTGCAGATTTAGTTATTTTAGATAAAGATATTTATAAAATCAATACAAAATCAGTTATAACAACACAGGTGATTGGAACTATAAAAAATGGCAAGTTTTTATATAAAAACTTCTTATAGGTGGTTTAAATGAATAAATTAATTATTAATCTTTTAGGAAATGTTGAAATATATTATGATGTTAAACTGATAAATAAAAAATTAAGTGATAAATCAATTGGAATTTTAGCTGTTTTATTATGCAATAAATATAAAAAAGTAAATAGGGAAAAATTATCATATATGTTTTGGCCTGATTGCTTTGAAACAGCAAATTATAATTTGCGTTATAATTTATGGAGCATAAAAAAAATAATTCCAAATGATGAAAATAATCAAGAATTTATAATTTCTGATAACAAATATTGTTATATTAATCCTGAATATAAATTTATTTCTGATGTTACTTTCTTAGATAATATTTCTTTTAATGAAAACAGCAATGATATTAAAACTTTAGAAGATGTTAAAAAGCTTTTTAGGGGTGAATTTTTAGAAGATTTTTATTTCAAGGAATGTGATGATTTTAATGATTGGATATTTTCTCAACGTTCTATTTTTCAAAATATGCGTATTAAAACGCTAAACACATTATTAAACATTTATTTAAATATTGAAAATTATCATGAATCAAATAATATATTAGAAGAAATTTTATTAATTAATCCCTATGATGAAGAATCACATTATAAATTAATGAACTTACTTATAAAAAATAATGAGTCTAATTTAGCAATTTTACACTATAAAAAATATGAAACAACTTTAAGACAGGATTTAAATATATTTCCACAAAAGAAAATAAAAGATTTATATTTGAGTTTAATTGATAATAAAAATATCGAATCAGTAAATTTTTTTACTAAAAAGGATGACAATAATATAGTGTTAAGAATTAATGAATATGCTGATTTATCAATAGATTATTTTGTAATAAGCGATTTGTTAGAAAAGTTGTCAACAAATATTAAAAAAAATATACTAAGGAGTATTCCTAAAATATATTTAGAAGATGCTTGTTTAATACAACCATGCTTTTATGATTTTACAAGTCATTTTGCACCTTTACAAATTGAAGAAATACGTCTTTATCATTCTGTTAAAAATATATTAATTAATTTATCAAAAGAATATATGATTCAAATATATGTTTATAATAAAGATAAAGTGGATAAGAAATCTGAAAAGTTTTTAAAATTCCTTGGTGTTACAACAAATATATTTATAAAATATGTGGATATGAAGGAAAACGTTTAAAATATGTTTATTTTTATTTTAATAAAAAAATTAAGTATTAATAGGGTAATTTATAAAACATGAAATTAATCATTTAATAGTAAAATAAATGCATAAGAAAGTTACATTTTTATTAACTGAAACTTTTCACATGTTTAATTACAATTTAAAGGTTGAGTTTTATTTATATATAATTACAACTGATTATCTTGTAAAAAAAATTTTTATAAAATTAATTGAGGTTAATTGTATGTATAACTATATGCTTAATAAAACAAATAACATTAGTTCACAGGAAGCAATAGAGCTATTAAAAAATTTAGTTTGTATTAAAAGCGATTTTTTCCATGAGGAAAAAATAATGAAATTTACGTATGAATGGTTAAAAAACAATAACCTAAATATTGAATTTCATAATTATGAAGATAAAAAGATTACGGGATTTAAAGGTATTAATTTAATTGGTTCTTTAGAAGGCTCAAAACAAGGACCTGTAATATTAATAAATTGCCACCTTGATACTGTTAATGAGTGTTCAGGTTGGACAAAACATCCATATAATCCTGTAATAGAAAACGGAAGACTTTACGGCCTTGGAGCTCTTGATATGAAATCAGGCTGTGCTGCTGCTTTAATGGCTTTAAAAAAATTTAATGAAACAATTAAAGAATTTAAAGGAAAAATAATTTATTCATTTGTGTCGGATGAGGAAGGTCCATATGGTCTTGGCACTTCTTTTTCTATAAAGGATAAATTGTACAAAGATGCAGATATAGCCATTATATTAGAGCCTAGCAGTGGGTTTTTGTTCACACAAAAACAAAGTATTTGTTTAGGAGCAAGAGGAGGATATCAATATAAAATAAAACTTTATGGAAAATCAAGTCATGCTGCTACACCCCAAAACGGTATAAATGCTATAGAAGATGCAAGTAAATTAATTGTAGAGTTAAGTAAATTACCAGCTGCTTATGATGAAAAACTTGGGAATTCAAGTATTTGCATTACGGATATTAAAAGTAAGGGAAATGGTTGTTCTGTTCCTGATTATGCTGAAATAGAAATTTTTAAACATATAGTTATGGGAGAAAATAAACAATCAATTATTGAAGAAATAAAGCTTGCAGCAATTAATGCAAATATAAAATCAAAGTATGAAATTGTTTTTAGAGAAGACCCTTTGGATGGTTCAGGAGGTTTTATGCCCTATACCGTGGATGAAAAAAACAAATATATAAAAGAATTTTATGACTGCGTAGAAGATATTACGGGAAAATCCCCTGAAATAAACTATTTTTCAAGTATCGGAGATTTTAACACAATTTCAGAAAAATTAAATATACCTGTCATTGTTTATGGCCCGTCAGGATCAAATTTTCACAGCTATGATGAATATGTTGAAATAGATACTTTTTTAGAAGTATCAGAAGTTCTGTATGGATATTTAGTAAAAAAATTGACTTAAGAATATATTTTTCAAATTAATAAGTTATTAAATTTATTAAAATGAACACAAGGCTTGAATATATTAAAACTTTATTATAAGGAGTATAAAATATGTCAATAGATAAAAATGAAATATCTAATTTAATTGAAAGAAATTTATTAGAATTTGTAGGAACAAGAAGTGATACTAATTCTAAAGAGGAAAAAAATATAGAACAGTTTTTCCAAAACTGGTTTTCAAGTGTAGAATATTTTAAAAAAAATCCAGAGTATTGCGGTTTCTTTGAAATACCAAATGATTATTTAGACAGAAAAGTATCATGGTGTTTATTAAAAGGAAAGGGTAATGATACTGTAGTATTTATTCACCATAATGATATAGTTGAAACAAAAGATTATGGTACTTTTGAGCACTTAAGTTTAAAACCCTATGAATTAGAAAAAGAGTATAAAAAAAACAGCTCTCAATTACCTAATAATGTGATGGAAGATTTATTTAGTGAAAAATGGGTTTTTGGACGTGGTGTATGTGACATGAAAGGCGGAGGTTCCATACAGATGTCCTTAGTTGAAGAATACAGCAAGGACAAGGATTTTAAAGGCAATATAGTTTTGTTATCAGTTCCTGATGAAGAAAATTTATCTGCAGGCATGAGAGCAGGCGTATTGAAACTAAAAGAGTTAAAGGATAAATATAATCTTAATTATAAAGTAATGATAAATTCAGAACCCCATGAACGTGAAGATGATTTAAAACCAACTTTATATGATGGATCCATAGGCAAAATTATGCCCGTTGTATACGTTAGAGGAAAATTAGCACATGTTGGTCAAATTTATTCAGGACTAAATCCCATAAATATACTTTCAGAAATAATAAGAAAAACTGAGGTAAGTGCAGGTTTTATTGAAAAAAGAGGTAATACAACTAATCCACCTCCAACATGGCTTTATCATAAAGACAGAAAAATAGTTTATGATGTTTCATTGCCAAAAGCTTCTTGTGGATATATGAGCATTTTGCCTTTAGAAAAAACTCCCATGGCTTTAATGGAAAAACTTAAAAAGATAAGCAAAAGGTCTTTTGAAAATGTGGTTAAAGATTTAAACAAAAGCTATAAAAAGTATACTAAAATTGCTGGTATAGAATATAAAGAAATTTTATGGGAAGCGAAAGTTAAGTTTTATTCAGAATTATATAAAGAAGCTTTACGTGATTCTGGTAAAGAATTCGAAGAAGCTTATTTAAAAGTAATGTCAATAATTAAAAACAAGTTTAATAATAATGAAATGTCCACAATAGAGGCTGCAAATATTATAATAGAAAAAACATTAGAATATGTTAAGGATTTATCTCCTTGTGTTATACTAGCACTTACACCACCATATTATCCAAGTACTAATAATATGATGTTAAAAGATAAATCAAACAAAGTAAATGAATTAATAGATGTGATTAAAAAATATGCAAAAGATAACTTTGAAGAAGAATATGAAGTTAAAAATTATTTTACGGGAATATCGGATTTAAGTTATGCAATGTATGTATCAGATCAAAAAGATATTGATTATATAGAAAATAATATGTTGATGTGGAAAGATGTGTATTTTATACCTTTAGAAGAAATAAAAGAAATTTCAATGCCGGTTATTAATATTGGACCATGGGGTAAGGATTTTCACAAATATACTGAAAGAGTGTTAAAAGAAGATTTATTTTATAAAACTCCTGTATTAATTGATTTATTTATTACTCAATTATTTGACAAATAAAATTTAAATAAAATAAAGCTTTACATAAAATTAATGTAGAGCTTTTATTTGTTTAAATAGTAAATAAATTTAATACTTTGTATTTTTATAATTGTAATTTATTCTAAAAAGTAGTATTATATTAAAAAAGGAAATATTAATTTTATTGAATATAAAAATATAATAAGTTGAAAATATTTAGAAAAAAAGTATAATAATTTATTTTTTGTTTATTTATTAATATCAATAATAAATTAAAAATAAATCAATTAAATTTAAAATATATATAAAACAGTTTAACAACATCATTTTTTTATAATTAGGTAAATAAAAATAATGAGGAGGATAAGCTATGAAAGATCATATCATATCTAAAACTAAAGAAATCGCTTTAGAATTAACTAGCGTACTTAGCGTTGTAAATACTATAGGAGAAATTGCGGTTTCTGAAAAGGTTTACAATATTTTAAAAGAAATGAAATATTTTAAAAATAATGAAAAAGATCTAAAATATATATCTGTATTAAATGATAAATTAGGCAGAAAAAGTGTAATGGCGACAATAAGAGGTCAAAAAAACAACAGTAATAAAACAGTTGTTCTTATTGGTCACACTGATACAGTTGGAATTTCAGATTACGGCTCTTTAAAAGATTATGCAAATAAGCCATTTGAATTAACTGAAAAATTAAAGGAAATTGAACTTCCAAAAGAAGTAAAAGCTGATTTAGAATCAGGTAAATATTTATTTGGCAGGGGATTATTGGATATGAAAACAGGAGTTGCTGTTTTACTATCATTAATTGAAGATATATCTAATAATATTGAAGAATTTGAAGGTAATTTAATTTTTGCAGCAGTTTGTGATGAAGAAGCAAATTCTAACGGAATGTTAAGCGTTGTACCTGAACTTGTAAAACTTAAGGAAAAAGAAAAATTTGAATATCAAGCAATACTTGATACTGATTACATTACTTCAGAATATGATGGTGATGAAAACAGATATATATATATTGGTACTGTAGGTAAAATAATGCCAACATTTTTAGTTGTAGGTAAAGAAACACATGTTGGTGAATCTTTTAAGGGATTAGACCCAAATGAAATTTCTTCTGAACTAATTAGAAAAATAAATTTAAATGTTGATTTTTGCGATGTTACAGAAGGAGAAGTTTCATTGCCACCTATTTCATTAAGGCAAAGGGATTTAAAGACAGAATACTCTTGTCAAATTGCAAATAAATCAATTACAATGTTTAGTGTAGCAACTCAAAGCAGTACACCTGATCAAGTAATGGAAAAAATGATTAAAGCAGCAGATGAGTGTTTTAATATTACTATTGATAAGTTAAATAAAGAATATAATAGTTTTTGTAAATTAAATGGAAGGCAGTTTGTTGATTTGCCATGGAAATCTAGGGTTTTATCATATGATGAGTTGTATAGTAAAGTAAATCAAGAGGTTACTAATCTTGAAGAAAAGGTAAATGAGTATATACAAACCTTATTAAAAGATGAAACAATTGACCAAGTTGACAGGTCATTAAAGATTGTAAATTTTGTTCATGATTTATGGTCGGATAGAAATCCAGTAGTAATAGTTTATTTTACACCACCTTATTACCCACATATTTATGTAGAAGGTAAAACAGATAAAGAGAAAAAATTATTAGATGCAGTTTCAAATGCTGTGGATACAACTAAAACAGAATATAAGTTAGTTTATAAAAAGTTTTTCCCATACATTTCAGATTTAAGCTATGGTGCTGCACCTAAGGATATAATGATTGTTAAAGCACTTAAAGAAAATCTGCCGGGATTTGGAACTTCTTACAGTATACCAATTGAAAATATGCAGCAATTGGACTTGCCTGTATTAAATATTGGTGCATACGGCAAAGATGCTCATAAATTTACAGAAAGACTCGAAGAAAAATACTCTTTTGAAGTTGTTCCTGAATTAGTATATAAAACTATAATAAATTTATTATAATAACTTTGAAATTATGGGCTATTTTTAAAATGAATTAATATAGATTTAGCCCATATAAAAAAGCTAATATAATATTAGCTATATAAAAACTTATT
>JARBUP010000139.1 GCA_029239575.1 Bacillota bacterium | reverse complement strand
GATTTATATATAACTTTGTTTGTATCTTACTATTAGTCTGTGAAACAGGCTTGTGATATATCATAAGCCTGTTAATGCATATATAAAAGAGGCTATTATGAATTTAGAGGAAAAAGTTTTAAAAAGCAATATACCAAATCATATTGCTATAATTATGGATGGAAATAGAAGATGGGCAAAGCAAAGATTGCTTCCTGTAAAGTTTGGACATAGGGAAGGCGCTTTAAGAGTAAAAGATTTAGTAAAAAATTGTGTTGAAATTGGTGTAAAATACGTTTCAATATATGCATTTTCTACTGAAAATTGGGGTAGGGAGAAAAATGAAGTAGATTATTTGATGAATCTATTAGTAGATTTTATTAATTCAGAACTTGATTACATAAATGAAAATAATGTTAGAATAACATTAATGGGTAACTTAGAAGACTTACCAGAAAAAACTAAAAATGAAGTAAGCCGTTCTTTGCAGTTAACTAAAAATAATGATAAATTAATATTAAACATAGCACTTAGTTACGGCTCAAGAACTGAGATTATTAGTGCAGTGAAAAAAATAATAAATGAATATGAAAACAATGAAATTAATATAGATGAAATAGATGAAGAAAGTTTTAAAAAAT
The DNA here is from genome assembly GCA_029239575.1 of Bacillota bacterium. Lineage (GTDB taxonomy): Bacteria > Bacillota > Clostridia > Tissierellales > Sedimentibacteraceae > Sedimentibacter. The sequence goes on along the minus strand of JARBUP010000139.1, from coordinate 6,643 downwards.
ATTTATATACATACGAAATTCCAGATCCTGATCTTTTAATTAGAACAAGCGGTGAAATTAGACTGAGCAATTTTCTTTTATATCAGCTTGCATATTCGGAATTTTATTTTACAGATGTACTGTGGCCTGATTTTAACAAAGAAGAACTGTTAAAAGCAATACATAGTTTTCAAAAAAGAAAAAGAAGGTTTGGAAAAAATTAGAAAAATGTAATCAGGAAGGTGCAGTGATGATAAAAAGAACTATTACCGGAGTTGTAGGCGGAGCATTTATTTTTGCTGTTACATATTTAGGTGGTACGATTTATGATTTAATTTATTTTGGAATCACGTGTATTGCAATTTATGAAATATCGAAGTTATTTTTTAATAAATCATTTGAATTTGGAGCTGTAATTAACTATTGCTTTGCAGCTGCACTTTATTTTGTTAAAATTAAAAGTGATGCATATTTACTTACATTTATTTTATTTGCATTTGTTTCAATTAATTTCTTTATGTTCGTTTTTAATAAAGATGTTGATGTTAAAAAAATGGCGGAGACAATATTCATAGGTACATATGTTGTGTTTTTTATGTATCATATGATGCTTTTAAATAACTCTAAATATGTATGGCTTGTTTACATAATAGCATTCGGTACGGATACATTTGCTTATTTTACTGGAAAACTATTTGGAAAGCACAAATTATATCCTCAAGTTAGCCCTAATAAAACAATTGAAGGAGCTATTGGGGGAATAATTGGATGCACTCTTATTTCTATTTTTTATTTTAATTATTTAAGCATAAATAAATATATTTATATTATAATATTTAGTGTATATGCTTCAGTGTTTTCTATGGTTGGTGATTTGACAGCTTCGAAAATAAAAAGAGAATTTGGAATTAAAGATTTCGGAAATTTCTTACCAGGACACGGAGGAATGCTTGATAGGTTTGACAGCTTATTGTTTGTTGCACCTATTGTTTATTATTTTGTAAATCATTTTATTTAAATTGGAGGTCATACATTGTCAATTATAGTATCTATACTTGTTTTTTCAGTAATAATATTAGTTCATGAATTTGGTCACTTTAAAGCTGCAAGAAGTGTTGGAATCAAAGTAGATGAATTTGCAATAGGTATGGGTCCCTTAATTTTTAGAAAAGAAAAAAAAGGAACTCTATATTCTTTAAGAGCAATACCCATTGGCGGATTTGTAAGGATGGAAGGCGAAGAAGAAGATGTAAAATCGCCAACAAGTTTTAGTACAAAAACAGTTTGGCAAAGATTTGTGGTTGTTGCTGCTGGCGCATTCATGAATTTTGTTTTAGCATTAGTTCTTTTTATTATAATTGCATTTGCATATGGAATTAATGGAACAACAGTAGACATAATGGATGAAAATTCAAACGAATATGAAGCTGGTATTAGATCAGGAGATAAAATAATTTCTATTAACGGCCAGAAATCATATATTTGGGAAGATATTTATTACGAAATATCAAGTCTTGACAGTACATATTATACAGCTGAAGTAGAAAGAGATGGACAAATAAAGCAATATAAAATTGAAAATAATTATAGAAAATTATTGGGTATAACTTCTACTATAGTGGATGGTAAAACTACTACAACAGTATCACCTTCTGATATGACTTCACCTGCATATAAAGCAGGTATTAAAGAAGGGGATAAAGTTATTAAAATTAATGGTCAAGATGTGAATACTTGGGATGAACTAATAAAACAAATTGATTTAGTTGAAAATAATAAAGAAGTTAAAGTAACTGTAGACAGGGCTGGTGAAATAATTAATTTAAACATAACTCCTGTAGAACAAATATCAGTTAGATTCAATACTCAAGTTGAAAAATCATTTGTAACTGCTTTAGCTTCATCAGCATATAAAACTGTATATTATATAAAACTTATGTTTACTACTATTGTACAATTAATTTCTGGTCAACTTGGTTCTGAAACGTTGGGTGGTCCTGTAATGGTTATAAGCATGGTTGGTGAAGCATCTAAAAACGGTTTATTATCTGTTTTAAACTTGGCAGCTTTTATTAGCATCAACTTGGGTTTTATGAACCTTTTACCAATACCAGCTTTAGATGGAAGTAAATTAGTATTTTTATTAGTGGAAAAATTACGTGGAAAAGCCATACCTGCTGAAAAAGAAGGCGTAGTTCATTTCGTAGGTTTTGTAGTATTGATATCGTTCATGCTATTTATAACATATAAAGATATTTTAAGATTATTTAGGCTTTAACATACATAGATATTTAGGGACGGACCTTTTGCTGCAAAAGGTCCGTCCCTAAATCAACCAATTAACACTCGGAGGTGAAAATGAATCAGATAATCAGAAGACAAAGTAAAAAAGTTATGGTAGGGGATGTACAAATTGGCGGTGGAGCTATTATTCCTGTTCAATCCATGACAAATACATTTACAAAAGATGTTAAATCAACAGTGTATCAAATATTATCATTAGAAGAAGTTGGTTGTGAAATCATAAGAGTTGCTGTAGCTGATATGGAAGATGCACAAGCTATACGTGAAATAAAAAAACAAATTCATATACCAATTGTAGCAGATATACATTTTGATTATAGATTAGCTTTAAGCGCCATAGAAAATGGAATAGATAAATTAAGAATTAATCCCGGTAACATTGGAAGTTTGGAAAGAGTTCAAAAAATAGTTGCAGAAGCGAAACCAAGAAATATTCCCATTAGAATTGGTGTTAACGCAGGCTCCATACATAAAAATATTCTACAAAAATATAATGGTGAACCAACAGCTGAAGGAATGGTTGAAAGTGCGTTAGAACATGTTAAAATCCTTGAAGATTTAAATTATGATAATATTGTAATTTCATTAAAGGGAACTGACGTTAAAATGACAGTTGATGCATATCACTTAATGGCTACGAAAGTAGACTATCCTCTACATGTTGGTATAACTCACGCAGGAACATTATTCGAAGGAAGCATTCGTTCAGCCATAGGTGTGGGCAGTTTGTTACTTAACGGTATAGGGGATACTATGCGTATTTCTTTAACTGATGATCCAAGGGAAGAAGTTAAAGTTGCAAGAGAAATTTTAAAAAGCTTAAATCTTAGAAATTTTGGAATTACTTATATAACATGCCCAACATGCGGAAGAACAAAAATACAGTTAATAGAACTTTGTAGTAAAATACAGGAAGCCTTGAAAAATGTAAATAAACCTTTAACAGTAGCTATTATGGGATGTGCTGTAAATGGTCCTGGTGAAGCAAGGCAAGCTGATATAGGAATAGCCGGAGGAGTAGGTTCGGCACTTTTATTTAAAAAAGGTGAAATAATAAGAAAAGTTAAAGAAGAAGATTTAGTTGAAACCCTATTAAGTGAAATAGAAAAAATGTAATATAAAAAAGAAGTCTTAATAAAAAATTTAAGACTTCTTTTTTATATCATATTCATTTATTTTATTGAATACTTGTCTCGCGCTAATGTTTAATTGTCTTGCAGCTTCAGCTACATTTCCATTAGTTTCATTTAATACCCATGTTAAATATTCAGCTTCAGAATTTTTTACATAATCTTTAAAAGGAATAATTTTATTGAAAGTTTTTTCTTCTTTAATTTTAACTTCTTTTGAATCTTTATGTATATTAAATAAAACAGGAAATTCATTTTTAGTTATAATTCCGTTATTTGATAGAACAACCATTCTATCTATAATGCTTTTAAGTTCTCTTATATTACCAGGATAATCATATGTATAAAGAAAATTCATTACATCTGGTTCTATATGATTTATTTTTATTTCATTTTCTTCTTGTGATATTTGTAGGAAATAATTAACCAATAACTCTATATCTTCTTTTCTTTTTCTTAGAGGTGGTATATGAATAACAATTGAACTAATTCTATAAAAAAAGTCTTCCCTAAAATTATTATCAATTACTTCTTTTGTCAAATCTTTATTTGTTGCGGAAATTAACCTATAATCAATTAATTTTTCCTTATTACTACCAAGTCTTTCAACTCTTTTTGTTTCAAGTACTCTTAAAAGCTTAACTTGTGTGGTTAAATTAATATCTCCGACTTCATCTAAAAATAATGAGCCATTGTTTGCAAGCTCGAATTTACCTTGCTTAGATTTAACAGCACCAGTAAATGATCCTTGTTCATGACCAAACAATTCTGATTCTAATAAAGTTTCTGTATAAGCGCTACAATTAACTGCTAAAAAACTGCTTGTACATCTTGGGCTACATAAATGTATGTATTTTGCAGCAACTTCTTTTCCTGATCCCGTTTCACCTATTAATAGTACGTTTGCTTTTGATTTAGCAACTTTTTCGCATTGATGTAACATTTTTTTATATTCATCATTATTACTGTCTAATAAATAATTATTTAATAATTTTTCTTTTAATTTGCTCTGTTCATTTTTTTCATTATAAATATCTAAAATTTTATTTGGTAAAATGCAAATATCATCTTTTAGATTAATATATTCTCTTGCTCCATTACTTATAGATTTACTACCATCGCTATATGATGGCTCTGAAGCAACTACAATTAAATCGGTATCCTGATATGCATTTACAAAATGTTTTATTGTAAAATCTTTATTAAATAATTTATTTTCTGCTATATAAAATTTATAATTATTATTTGACATTTCTTCTATTGAGTCTGCTATGTTATCACAAACAGAAATATTTTTAGTTACAGATAAAAGAACTGTTTTTATTATATTTATATAATTCTTATCTTTGCATACTAATAAAATTTTTAAATTTTCCATAATAGCCCTCATTTTATTATTTTCTTTAATTATACTTATAATACTATGAAAACAATTTCACAGTCAAGAAATATATTTCAAGATGTTTATAAATATTAAAAAATGTTAAACTTTTTTGCTGAATTATTACTTTTTTTTATATTGAAATTCTAATGTTAAAATTTTTTTAAATGAATAGTACAAGTTGGTATGTTTATTGCTTAACAATGTAGTATGGAAACAAATGAATTATAAAAGGAAGTATGATATGGAAAAAATTATTATAACAAATAACTCTAAAATTTTCGAAAAATATAAAGAAGTTTATGAAATATTATTTTTAGAAAATGAGAGCTATACTGAAGTTTTGTATAAAACTAGGGATAAAGTTCACCTGGGCTATAAAATTCTTACACACCCCATGGCAGGCAGCTTAAAGCCAAACCAAACACCATACAAATCAATTGTACTACAAAATACAGTGGGAAAAGTTGATTATGAAAGTGTTAAATTAATAGAAAATAGCATTGAAGCTGCACAAAAATTTTTACAGTTTAAATCAACGCCTAAGTGGAGTGAAAGAATTTTAAATGATTTTAAAACAGTTGATTTATCTTTTATAGAAAACGTTATTAATAATCCAATGTTTAAAATTATTTAGTTGAACACCCTTTTGGGGGATCAAATATACACAAAATAAAGGAGGACACATTTTGAGGTTAGAATTAGGAAAAATAAAAATCAAAGATATTCAATTTGGTAACAAAACTGAAGTAGTTAATAACACGCTTTATGTAAACAAAGATGAAATAGTAAAGCTTGTTCTTGAAGATGAGAGGATAATATCTGCTAATGTTGAATTAGCAAGACCTGGTGAATCCGTAAGAATAGCACCAGTAAAAGATGTTATAGAACCAAGAGTAAAAGTATCAGGTAGTGGTTCAATGTTTCCAGGAGTTATAAACAAAGTTAAAGAAGTTGGTAGTGGAAGAACACATGCTTTAGTTGGTGCAACTGTAATTACATGCGGTAGAATAGTAGGGTTCCAAGAAGGACTTATAGATATGTCAGGTCCAGCAGCACAATACACACCATTTTCTGAAACAAATAATGTTTGTGTAGTAATAGAACCAGAAGAGGGAATTGAAACACATGATTACGAAGCAGCTGGTAGATTGGCTGGCTTGAAAGTTGCAGCATATATTGGTGAAGCAGGAAGAGAAGTAGAACCTGATGAAGTTGTTGTATATGAAACAAAACCACTGTTAGAACAAGTTAAACAATATCCTGATCTTCCTAAAATAGGATATGTACACATGCTTCAATCACAAGGTTTACTTCATGATACATTCTATTATGGAGTGGATGCTAAAGTTATGGTACCAACATTCATGTATCCTACAGAAATAATGGATGGAGCAATAGTTAGTGGAAACTGTGTTGCACCTTGTGATAAAGTTACAACTTTCCATCACTTAAATAATCCAGTAATAGAAGATTTATATAAAAGACATGGAAAAGATTTAAACTTTATCGGAGTTATTCTTACTAATGAGAATGTATTCCTTGCAGATAAAGAAAGATCATCAGATATGACTTCTAAATTATGTGAGTTTTTAGGACTTGATGGAGTTCTCATTACAGAAGAAGGTTATGGAAATCCTGATACGGATTTAATGATGAACTGTAAAAAAGTAAGTAATAGAGGCGTAAAAGTTGTTTTAATTACGGATGAGTTCCCTGGAAGGGATGGAAAATCTCAATCATTAGCAGATGCTGTTGAAGAAGGCGATGCTTTAGTATCATGCGGAAACGGAAATATTATACTTAATTTCCCTCCTATGGAAAAAGTAATCGGAACACTTGATTTCAT
>JARBUP010000138.1 GCA_029239575.1 Bacillota bacterium | reverse complement strand
ATAACTGATTTTCCTCTATACTCGCCTTTTTTACCCTTTAAAACTTTTTCTTTGCCGTTAAAGTCTACTTCAAGAATATCATCTAAAACTTTTTCAGCTCCAAAATGCAATGCTTGTTTTTCCATTCTGTCAACAAGAGTAGGACCTGATTCACCCTCAAGACATCCTGGATAATTTTCAACTTCAGAAGTCAAAACAATTTGACCGCCAGACTTTTCTTTTTCGATAATCAATGTTTTTAATCTTGCTCTACCCGCATATAAACCTGCAGATAATCCAGCAGGACCTGCACCGATTATTATCACATCATAAATTTCGTTCATTATGCACCTCTTTTCTAAGTAATACATTAATAGCTTAAGCAAAATTCATACCACATTTACAAATATAATAAAAACTTATAATTCGTTATAAATCTAACATTAATTTTGATACTAAATTATTTAGTTTATATTAATTATTTGTAAATGAGGTATTTTATTTCTTATAGAGAAATTTTTTTCTCTCTTTAACCTAAAAATCTATACTTATTTTTCAAATACAGTTTGCTCAGTTACTTCAGTTTCTAAAGCTCTTAATGCTCTTGCCACTAAATTTCTTCTTATATCTTTCTCTTCTTCCATAGTTAAAGCTGGATTTCCAAGAGGATGTGGTATTGCAATAGTAGGAACTATACGATTTGCTCCAACTGTTAATGAAATAGGAACTACAGTACACATATGAACTACTGGGATTCCTGCTCTTTCAATTTCTTTTACCATCGTTGCGCCGCAACGAGTACAGGTACCTCAGGTCGATGTAAGTATTACTGCATCTATACCATCTTGTTTTAATTCTTTGCTGAATTCTGCAGCAAATGCTTTAGAACTTTTTACAGCTGTACCATTTCCAACTGTTGTATAGAAATATCTGTGTAAGCTTCCTATTTTACCTTGTTGCTCAAATTCTCTTAAAATATCAACAGGTAAAACTCTGTCAGCATCTAAATTTGCATAAACTGGGTCATATCCACCATGAGCAGTTTCATATGTTTCTTCTGTTAAATCCATAACACCATCTATATCATATTTTCCGAATTTAGATGCACTTGAAGATTCAATGTGGTCAGGATTTCCTTTTGGAACAATTCCACCAGATGTTACTAAAGCAATTTTTGCTTTTGTAATATCTTTTACAGCTTTATTAGGTTCAACCCTGTCAAAATCTGGCATAGGGAATTCAGTTTCAAATTCTTTATCTTGTAACTTACTTAAAAGCATGTTAACAGCTCTTTTAGAACCTCTTTCTTTTTCAAAGAAATTAACTCTTATGCCGTTTGGTAAATAACCTTCTTCAGCAGATGAAAGTATTTTCTCGCCTTTAGCAAGTTTTAATGCAAGAGGAGCCATTTTTTTAACTGCATCTTTCATACCTACAGCTGAATTTTTTGTAGATACTATATATACTTTGTTTTTAAACATATCTGCACCAGGATTTTCTTTATACATTCCTGTAAGTACTGGTATATTTAATTGCTCTTTAACTTCTGCTGCAATAGTTGCACATGCAACTCCGTATCTTCCAGCATTGAAAGCAGGTCCTGCTATAAACAAATCTGGATTATATTCTTTAATCATTTCTAAAATTGTTTTTTTAGCTTCTTCAAGATTTTCATTAAAATATGAATCACCACATACTATTGTAGCAACAATTTTAGCTTCATCTTTAAATGCTTGTTGGAAAGCTAAACCTGGTCCAACTATTTCTGTTCTTACTTCAGCTGGAATGTGAGCCATTTCTTCTCCGCCCACATTAGCGAAAAATTGATTTATATATTGAACAACTTTTATCATCATTATCCTCCCTTCTATCTCGCGCTTAATTTATTGAAGCCCATTTCGTTTGTAGCACCTGTTATAACTTGTAATTCTGCAGTTATGCTTCCATCTTCATGAAGGCTACCAGAGAATCCACCTGCTATAATATCAGCAACACTTGTATAACCTATAACTTTTTCAAGAGCTGGAAGGTTAATAACTTCATTTGCATTACCGCCTGTAACTACCGCATTAGCACTTACGTCAGCATCTGCAAGAGATTGTGATGAACCATCTCTACCAGCATATTCATCAGTTATTATAACTGTTTTTATACCTTTTGCTTCTATTTTTTTACAGTTCATAATTAAATCTGTATCAGGATTTCCAAATCCTTCTTGTGATATAATTACTCCATCAAGTCCAAGGAACTCAGCTAATTTAGCGCTCCAGTCAGATGAACGTTCTTTGTCAGCAAGATATACATTTTCATTTGTAATTATAACGCCTACAAAGTTAAGAGTTTTTCCATGTTCGCTAAACAAATCATGAATAACTGGATTATTAATGTGGTGATAAGTAGTATTTTTATCACATGCTGAAACACAGTTACCACTTACTATAGCTCCATCCATGATTTCTGTTGGATAAAGCATAGTAGTTAAACTTTGTTTTGCATCTACACCATATACATAAGTATCATGCATTAATCCTTGACTTTGAAGCATTAATACATAAGCAACTCTTGGTAATTCAGGATATAATTTAAATCCTTCTTTAACTGTAGGAGTTTCAAACACTTCGCTTTCATCTGGAACTAAAGTTCTTGCAAGTTCTCCAAGATGTATTGCAATTTTGTATCCTGCAAAACGAAGAGCTTTTTCATGCTCATGTTGTTTTAAACCTTCTACAGGTTGACAAACTAAAACTAAATTATTTAATTTAGAAAATGGTGTATATTCTGCACCAGTTCCAGTCATATCTATTATACCTTCTTGGAAACCAACAATTTTACCAGTTGTTATAACTGCAGCACCTTTTAAAACGTGTGTTTTTCCAGATCCAACAGTTTGAACCTTGCTTACCATACCTGGGAATATTCCACCAGGTCCTTCAACTTTTACCCTTGGTTCGATAACATCTTTTACTGGCATAATACGAGTGCTATCACCTGGTTTAGCTAATTCAACCTCAACTGATTTGAAATTTTGATCTTCCATTACTAAAGCTTTGATTTCTTCTTTGTTCACATAAAGCGTTCCATTTTCTACTTTTGACTTTTCAGCAAACTGAATATCTTTGATATAAATGTAGCCTAATTCTAACTTCAAAACAACACCTCCATTGTAATAATGAACTATTTTTTATTTAATGCGCTTTCAAGCACAGTTAAATCAATTAATTTAAAATCTTCAATAATTTGTTTAGTAAAATTTAACTTTAATTTTTCATTATTGAATTTTTCCCATGACATAATAGAATTTTCTATTATTATAAGAGAATCCATATTGAGTTTATCCTTATTTTCAGAAATTATTATCGATTTAAAAGGAGTTTCATTTGGCTTTAAGCTGCTTGACAATGGATGAGTTAAAAGCTCGTATCCTTCATGAATTTTATCCCTCGTTTTTATGAGTACATCTTTATAACTTCCTTCAATAAAAAACATGTTATGATTACTACAATTTTTATATTTCTCATATACCCAATCATTATTAGTTATAATCATATCGAAACCTTTTCTTTTTGATTTTTTTAATAAGTTTTTGTAACATATAACTATTATACTTAAATTAAGCAAAAATATTAAATTAAGCGAAAAAAAAGAACAGAAAGCAAATGCCTTCTGCTCTGTTATTGACCTGAGAGATTCCTTCACATTGTGAAGTTGCTCCTTCGGTGCTATTACGCTTTCCAGAGGTTTGTCCGCTAACGGTCCTTTTGCCTGAGATCATCACTAACAATTTGGCAATTGTTAACTTATTCCTTCGGCGCTGTTAAAAAACTAACAGTCTCTCCCGTAAACATCATCCATATATTAACTTATATTACCATTATATATAACTTTTTATAATAAAGCAAGAGTTTTTTATAATAATTTTTTATCAATCTTATTTATTGCAAGTTAGGAAAATTAAGTTGCCTTAACGCTTCATACATTACTATATTTACTGAATTTGCAAGGTTTAAACTTCTTGCATGAGGGTTATTAACCATTGGAATTTTAATTCTCGTGTTTTTATATTTTTCATGAACGTAATCTGGAAGACCTTTCGTTTCTTTTCCAAACATTATGTAGCAATCATTAGAATAATTAACTTCAGTATAAATGCGACTTTCTTTTGTAGTAGCTATAAAAACTTCAGCATCACCAATTTCTTGTAAGAAATGTTCAAAATTTTCATAATAATTAATATTAACTAAATTCCAATAATCTAATCCTGCTCTTTTTAAATATTTATCTTCTACAGAAAAACCTAAAGGTTTTATTAAATGTAAGTTAGCCCCTGTAGCAGCACATGTTCTTGCTATATTTCCAGTATTTTGTGGAATTTCAGGTTCAAATAATACTATATTTAAAGACATAACTTCTCCTTTGTTTTGTTAAACTTTTTTATTATTTTCTTTATTATAATTACATATTTCTTTTAAGCAACAAATTTCGCATCTTGGATTTTTTGCTATGCAAGTTTCTCTTCCATGTGTTATAAATAAATGATGAATTAAATGATATTTATTTTTGCTCAATTGTCCCATCATTTCATCTGAAACTTTATCCGGTGTATTAGCTTTTGCTAACCCTATACGTTTTGTTACCCTAAACACATGGGTATCTACAGGAAAAGCTGGAATATTAAATGCTTCAATTAAAACAACACTTGCTGTTTTTCTTCCAACACCCGAAAGACTCAAAAGTTCTTCCATAGTATTAGGCACTTCTGAATTAAAATTTTCCTTTAATTCTCTGACCATTTTATAAATACTTTTTGATTTATTTTTATATAACCCAATCTTTCTTATTTTATCCTCTATCTCTTCAATTGTCAAAGATAAAAAACTATTTAAATCAGGATATTGTTTGTATAAACTTTCTGTTACTTTATTTACACTTTTATCCGTAGCTTGAGCACTTAAAATTGTAGATACTAAAAGTTGAAATGGTGTTTTATAATCAAGGCCACATTTAGCATGGGGATATTCAGCTTTTAATAATTCATATACTTTATCTGCCTTTTTTGTCATAGTACCTCCATACTGTAATTTATAATTTCAACCCTTCCATCCTTATCTATAAAATCAATTATACTATTTATATATGCTTCACAAATTGCTTTTTTATTTCCTACAACTGCTACACCAATCATTGCTTTATTCCATATATCATTAAAATCAACTTCTGCAACAGAAGCGTTAAATCTTGATTTTAACCTTTCTATAATACTTTTTAAAACATGTCTTTTTTCTTTTAAAGAATATGCTGTAGGTATTAATATTTCTATTTCGCAAGTTCCAACTATCATGTTAAACCTCCAATAATTTTTTATATTCTTCTGCAATAATATCTTTTTCATATTTTATGCTGTTATTCAAAATATCAGAAGCCTTTTTTTCATCAAGCTGTAATAAGGACCATGCTGCATAAATTTTTATCATTTCAGATGGGTTATTTAATTCATTTTTTATTTTATCAAACATATTATTTAATTTTAAATTTCCAATAGAAATTATTGCATTTCTTTTCCAAATATTTTTACCCCTCCAACTTCCAGCTGTTAATCCAAATTTATTAGCAAACTCATCTTTAGAAATAAAAATCATTTCATTTAAATCAACAATAAGATTATCATAATTATGTTTTGGTTCTTTAGATAATATTTCTTTGTTTTTAGGACATACAACTTGGCAAATATCACAACCGTAAATTTGATTTTTCATATTATTCCTATAATTTAATGGAATATATGATTTAGTTTGTGTTAAATATGAAATACATTTTTTTGTGTTTAATCCACCTTCAATTAATATGGCATTATTAGGACAACTATTTATACAAATATTGCAATCTTGGCAGCTTTGATTGTTTTCTATAATGATATTTTCCGTTTCAATTTGTAAGTCTGTTAGAATATAACCTAAATTAATGAAAGAACCATAATATTCATTTATTAACAAACTATTTTTGCCGTAATAACCTAGTCCAGCTATTTTACATATTTCTTTATCTATTAAAGGAGATGTGTCAACACATATCAAATATTCATGTTTAAAATTCTCATTAATTTGCTCTGCAACAATTTTTAATTTTTTATTTAATATTTTATGATAGTCTTCTCCAAAAGAAATTACACTTAAAATTCCTTTGTCCCTACAATTTTGTTTTTTATATCCTTCTGCATAAGGCATACCTATTGCAATAATTGATTTGCATTTTGGAAATATATTATTTACTTTAAATCTTTTTTCTAAATTGTATTCTTCGAATTCATTGTCATATCCAAGATTAACTCTGTTCAAAAACATTTGTTGTAAATAATTATAATCCATAATATTTGTAAAACCAAAAACATCTATTTTATTTTCATTTAATATATCTATAATTTTTTGTTTCATTTTTTCCCTAACCACTTATATTTTATATATTATTTATATAATATCATAAAACAAAAATTTTAAAAACAGTTATTTTTACGTACATAAAGCATAAAAAAGCATCTATTATAAAAGGTAGAACCTTCCTATAATGCAAAAATGCCTCATTAAGAGGCATTTACTAATTGAACTTTATTTACTTTCTTTACAGCTTCAGCACCTTTTAATAATGCTTCTCTATTTAACGGTATAGCGTTTGATTTTTGTTCCCCAAAGACTTTTAAAAATGCTTGAAGAACAGATTCTACATCAGCAACCTTTGTAAGTTCTAAATAAGCACCAAGCATTATCATATTAATAGTTTTACTGTTGCCTAATTGTAAAGCTAAATCATTTGCTGGAATATAATAAGCTTCCACATCATCCCTTGATGTTTTTTCATTAATAAGTGAACTGTTTATTAAAATTTTCCCACCTGATATAATTTCTTCTTCAAATTTTTTCAATGAAGGTAGATTCATTATTATTGCTGCTGTCGCATCTTTAGATATTACAGGAGAACCGATCATTTCATCCGATACTATTACATCACAATTAGCTGTTCCACCTCTCATTTCAGGACCGTAAGAAGGAAGCCAAGAAACCTGCTTATCTTCGAGCATTCCTGCATATGCTAAAAGCTTACCAATTGCCATAACGCCTTGGCCGCCAAATCCTGCTACTATTACTTTTTCTTCCATTTATTTTACCTCCTCAAAATCCCTAAAATTGCCCAAAGGATAATATGGTATCATGTTTTCTTCAAGCCATTTCAAGGCATTAACAGGTGATAAACCCCAGTTAGTTGGACATGTGGATAAAACCTCAACTATGGAGAATCCTTTACCTTCTATTTGACATTC
>JARBUP010000137.1 GCA_029239575.1 Bacillota bacterium | reverse complement strand
CCCTCGGTTGTTTCAGCCAATTGACAAACCCCCTAAAGTGTCATTCTGAACGCAGTGAAGAATCTATTAATCATTGAGACATAAGATCCTTCGCTATCGTTCAGGATGATAAAATTAAAAATAATACTTAGTCATCAAACTGAAACACCCTTGGGTGCTTTTTTTATATGTGATTAATTCTATTGTTTACAACAGAGAAATCTAAATTTTCGAAAAATACATCAACATATAATTCTCTATTTATACCGTAATCAATCATGTATGAATGTTCATAAACATCTAAAACTATTAATGGTTTTGCGCATAATATTACACCATCATCATGGGAATCCTGTCCATAAATAAAATAATCATCACTGGTTGTATCATAACAAAATGTAACCCATCCCCTAATAGCCTGAGCTATACATTTAAATTTTTCGGTGAAATTTTTATAGCTTCCAAATTTCTCATCTATTATTTCTTCGATGTTTCCATATATTTTGTTATTATTACCAGTTAAATTTTCAAAAAACATTTCATGTAGCTTAATTGAATCAAGACAGAATGTTGTTGCTTTTTGAGCGCTTCTTATGTCACTATAATTAGAACTGCAATTGCTGGTTATAATGTTTGATAGCATGTCTTCTTGAGCTTTATTAAAAGAATCTATATATTTTGTGTATATACTATAATGCTGGCTTAATTGAGCTGTAGACATAAATTTTACGTTGGAAAAGTCATAACGTTTTGCAACTACTTGTTTCATAAATCCTCCTTTAGTGTATTATCTTAACGATATTATGTAAATTTAAATGAGCCACAGTTAATTATATGTATGATATGGGCAATAAATGAAAAAATAACTTTACCATAAGTTTATTAATTGTTATAATAATATTATTGCAAAGAATTCCAAAATGTGACTTTTTTCGATGATTATATAAAAAAATAATTTACAAACAAATAGTAAAATTTATGAATCATAAGATTTTTCTCTATTGCTAAGGATTACAATTCATAGAAACATTATAATCATGACTATTAAATAATAATACTTACATAGAAATAATAAAACTATAAAAAAATATCGGTATTCAAAAGGAGATAAATTGAAAGATAAATTAATGATTTTGGATGGGAACAGTTTGCTTTTTAGGGCATTTTATGCTATGCCACCTTTAAAAACTAAAAAAGGTCAATTTACAAATGCTGTTTATGGATTTTTAAGCATGCTTTATAAAATATTAGATGAATATTCACCAGATTACTTATGTGTAGCTTTTGATCCTCCAAAGCCAACATTTCGCCACGAGCAATTTAAAGATTATAAAGCTACTAGAGCAAAAGCACCTGATGAACTTGTTTCTCAATTTAATTTAATTAGAGAAGTTCTTTCTGTTCATGGTATTAAGTGCATAGAAATAGATGGTTTTGAAGCAGATGATGTTGCAGGTACTATTGCAAAAGAAGCTGAACAAAAAGGTGCTCAAGTTTATCTTGTTACAAGCGATAGGGATTATTTGCAGTTAATCGATGAAAATATAAAGGTATTGCTCACTAAAAAGGGAGTAACAAATATTAAAGAAATGGATGTTCAAGCTATATCGGATGAATATGGTATAGAACCAGAACAATTTGTTGATTTAAAAGCTCTTATGGGGGATACATCTGACAACATTCCTGGAGTAATGGGTGTTGGAGAAAAAACAGCTTTAAAATTAATTCAAGAATATAAAACTTTGGACAGCATTTATGAAAATATAGATTCCATAAAAGGAAAATTAAAAGAAAAGCTTGAACAAGATAAATTGCAAGCATACATGAGCCAAACTCTTGCAAAAATTATTAAAGATATACCTATTGATTTTGATTTAGAAGAATTAAAGCTACAACAAGCTGACAGTAAAAACTTGCTTAAACTTTATGATGAACTTGAATTTAGAAACTTTAAGAAAAGAATAAGTGAAGAAGTAGATAATAGTAATAGTAAAGAAGATGAAGGTCAAATGTCTTTGTTTGACAGCAGTGAAAAAAATGAATCAACAGAACAAACTATTAATATAAATTTAAAGAATTTAATTTATGTTGATAAAGAAGAATCATTAATAAATATTATCAAAAATATTAATTTATCAAAAAAAGCAGCCATAAAGTTTTTATTAGATGGAGATAGAGCTTTATTAAGCAACGCATGCGCTATAGGAATATCTGACTGTATCAATAATATTTATTATATTGATTTACAAAAGATAAATGAAACTTTAGTTTTAGAAAAATTAAAAGATGTATTTGAATCTAAAGAAATTGAAAAATTGGGCCACAGCCTTAAAAATGAAATAATTTATTTAATGAAAAATAATATAAAATTAAATAATATTTATTTTGATTCAGAAATAGGAAAATATCTTTTAAATCCATCGGAAAGTTCATATTCTATAGACAAAATTGCATATGAATATTTAAAAGAAGAAAATTTTTCAGAAGTGGATTATCTTGGTACAGGAAAGAAAAAAGTAGCTTTTAAACAAATAGATTTAGAGAAAAGAAGTCAGTATATATTAAATTATATAAACACTGTAATTTCAAGTAAGGATACTATTTGCAAAGAAATAGATGAATTTAATATGACAAATTTATTTGAAAAAATTGAACTTCCATTAATTGAAGTTCTTGCACATATGGAATTTGTTGGATTTAAAGCAGATCCAAATATACTTAACTTTCTTGGAGATAATTTTAAAGCAAAAATAAAAAATTTAGAAGAAAAAATTTACGAATTATCAGAAGAAAAATTTAATATTAATTCTCCTAAACAGCTTTCAGAAATTTTGTTTGAAAAATTAAAACTTCCTATAATTAAAAAAACAAAAACAGGTATTTCAACTGATTCAGAAGTTTTAGAAAAATTAAAATCTGAACATGAAATAGTTAAATACATAGTGGAATATAGGCAGATGGTAAAATTAAACTCTACATATGTTGAAGGTTTATTAAATGTTGTTAATGATAAATCAAGTAGAATTCATTCTGTATTTAACCAAACAATTGCAGCTACAGGGAGAATTAGCAGCACTGAGCCTAATTTGCAAAATATACCAACAAGGACAGAAGAAGGAAAAGAATTAAGAAAAGCTTTTGTTGCAGAAGAAGGATTTATTTTATGTGATGCAGATTATTCTCAAATAGAGCTTAGGGTTCTTGCGCATTTAGCTGATGAAACTAATTTAATTGAAGCATTTAAACATGGAATTGATATCCATACTAAAACAGCTTCAGAAGTTTTTCACGTTGATTTACAAGATGTTACATCAACTATGAGAAGCAGAGCTAAAGCAGTTAATTTTGGAATAGTTTATGGTATAAGCGACTTTGGCTTAAGCAAGGACCTAAGTATTTCAAGAAAAGAAGCTAAAATGTATATTGAAAATTATTTAAATTATTATAAAAATATAGATAAATACATGAAAGATATAGTTGAACAAGGAAAGCGTGACGGTTTTGTTGATACTTATTTTGGGAGAAGAAGATATATTCCAGAATTATCAAGCAGAAATTTTAATATTCGTTCATTTGGTGAAAGAATAGCTTTAAATACGCCTGTTCAAGGAACTGCAGCAGATATAATTAAAGCAGCTATGGTTAATGTTTATAATACATTAAAAAATAAAAATATGAAATCAAGGTTAATACTTCAAGTACACGATGAATTAATTATTGAAGCTTTTGAGCCTGAATTAGAAGAAGTAAAGATAATTTTAAAACATGAAATGGAAAATGTTATAAAAGATTTCAAAGTTCATCTTACTGCGGATGTCAATGTAGGAAAAAGTTGGTATGATTCAAAATAAAATGTAATTAACAGGTGGGCGACATGGTTAGTATAAAACCTAAAGTTATAATTATTACAGGAAGTATTGGAACGGGTAAATCAACTGCATCAAATATCATTAAAAATATGGGATTTGATGTTATTGATTCTGATAAAATAGTTCATGAAGGATATGAGCCCCATAAAGAAATGTACAAAAAAGTTGTAGAATATTTCGGAGTGGAAATATTAAATGAAAATAAGGAAATAAGTAGAAGTTTACTCGGGAAAATTGTATTTAATGATGAAAATAAACTTAAGAAATTAAATGAGATAGTTCATTATTTTGTAGTACAGGAGATTTTAAGAGGTATAGAAAATTGTACTAAACAAAATAAAAGAGCTGTATTTTTAGATATTCCTTTGTTTTTTGAAGGAAAGGAAAACTTAATTAATAATGGAATTAAATATAATGAAGTATGGCTTGTTTATATTAATAAAATTTTACAAATAGAAAGACTTAAACAAAGAGCTATTTTGGAAAATAAAAATGTTGACGATGTATTAAATATAATAAAAAAGCAAATACCTATAGAAAACAAGAAAATATTATCGGATGAAATAATTAATAATGAAGGTAGTTTACAAGAACTTAAAATAGAAATAGAAAATCTTTTAAAGAAAAAAGGGTTGATTTGATTTACAAAGTTAGGAAGGTGTACAATGTCAAAG
This sequence comes from Bacillota bacterium, assembly GCA_029239575.1. Taxonomy (GTDB): domain Bacteria; phylum Bacillota; class Clostridia; order Tissierellales; family Sedimentibacteraceae; genus Sedimentibacter. Next base: position 2,815 of record JARBUP010000137.1, on the reverse strand, counting down.
AAAAGAATATACTCAAAGCGAAAAAGATTAAATTTAATACCCATAATAATTGTCTTACTTATTGTGGTATTTGTATTTTTTGTAGTTTGGGGAGGAACTAAACTATTAAGTGCAAAAGACTATACAGAACAAATAAATGAAGTTTTCGAAAACGAAATATTAAAAACAACAGGATCAGTGTGCAGCGTATCTAAAGTTGATATTAATGTATACTCTAATAAAGGCATTAAATATACAAATAGACATGAAAATATAATTAAGTTAAATTCATTTGACTCATCCATAGAAACTGAAACAGAAAAAGCATCAAAAGCGCGAATATTACTTGAAAACTTAAAGAATCTTCAAAAAACTGATTCAGTGAATGAACTTTTAAAAGAAGAAAATGGATACTATTGGATTAGAATTGATTTAACTGCTAATGATAAATTTCTATTTATTTCAGATGAAGAATATTATTTTTTTGATTTGTATTACGATAAAGAAGACAAAAAAATATATGTTAAAGAAAAATATTTTGATGAATTCAGTATGAAAAATAATACAACAAAATTATCAGGTTATGTTGTTGATGAACAATACGAAAAATTAATTGAAGATTTAGCATCAACAAAATAAAAAGAAAAAAAGCCAATTTAGTTTAACAACTGACGTTGTTTAATTAATTGGCTCTTTTTTGCTTATTTAAATTTCAATAATTATCAGTTTGCTAATTTTCTTCATTAGAAATATTATCTAAGTTAGTTTCATCATTTTCACAGAAATCATTTTTATAATTATTAAAATTATCTAAAAAGTTGTGTTTACCTTCATCATTTTTATAACCTATTACAGTACTTAAATTAACATTATGAATACTTCTAAAAATATTCATATCTATGTTTTTATTAGTATGTTTTAATTTTTTAATTAAGGCTTTCATTTCCTGCCTTTTAGAGCCACCGCCATTATCTCCTAAAACACAGTTTTCTGTAAATCGGCATGCACATTGTATAAACTGTAAATCGTTGTATCTTTTCCATAATAAAATTTCTTCTTCATGTACTTTATACATAGGTCTGATTAGTTGCATGCCTTTAAAATTAGTGCTGTGTAATTTTGGCATCATTGTTTTTATTTCAGCTGCATAAAGCATACTCATTAAAACAGTTTCAATGACATCATCAAAATGGTGACCTAATGCAATTTTATTGCATCCTAACTTATGGGCATGTCTGTATAAGTAACCCCTTCTCATTTTGGCGCATAAATAGCATGGTGAACCATCAGCAACAGCAACTATATCAAATATTTGTGTTTCAAACATTTTAATAGGTATGTCTAAAACTTCAGCATTGTCTATAATTCTTTGTTTATTTATTTCATTATATCCAGGGTTCATAACTAAATATTCAACTTCGAAATTTATATCTGAGTATTTTTGTAAATGCTGCATGCATTTAGCCATGAGCATGGAGTCTTTGCCACCGGATATACAAACTGCAATTTTATCGCCTTCTTGTATTAATTCATATTCTTTAATACCAGAAAGAAATTTAGACCAAATTGTTTTTCTGAATTTTTTAATAATGCTTCTTTCAACTTCTTCATGTTTTTTCAATTTACGTGAATTTTGAATTTCTTCATCTAATTCATTTATATTTAATTGATTTTTTTCTAAATTTTCCATAGATACCTACTTTGCTAATTTATTATATACTTCATCAAATTTTACTAAAAATTCATTTACATCATCTTTAGTAGTTAAATAACTTAAACTAATTCTTAAAGTTGATAATGCGTTTTTCTTATTTTTTGTTACAGCGTAAACAGGTCTTGAAACTGTATTAGGTGCACAGCAAGCTGATTTTGTTGAAAGATAAATCCCTTCTTTATCTAATTCCATTTTAAAAGTTTCGGTGTTTATGTTTGGGATGCTAATATTTAAAATAAATGGTACAGAATTTTCAGTTGAATTTATTTTTATTGCATTGTATTTTTTAAATGAATCTCTAATTTTATCATTTAATTTTTTAACATATTCATAACTTTTTTCCATATTTTCATATGAAATAGAAAGTGCTTTTTCACATGCAGCAATCATATTTAATGCAGGAGTGCCACTTCTAAAATCAGATGAACTTATTCCACCGTGAATTAAAGGTTCTAATAATACTTTTTCTTTTTTTATTAAAACTCCACATCCATTTAAACCATAAAATTTATGAGGAGTAAAAGTTACTAAGTCTACATTTTCAAATGTCACTGGTATTTTTCCAACTGCCTGAGTTGCATCTACATGAAAATAACAGCGAGGATGGATGGACAAAATATTACCTATAGCATTTATTTGTTGTTTTAAGCCTACTTCTGAGTCAACGTAACAAATGGATACTAAGATAGTATCATCCCTAATTATTTCTTTTAAATGATTTAAATCAACTAATCCTGTATCTGTTATATCAACATATTCTATTTCAAACCCTTGGTTTTGTAAATATCCCATGGCACCATTAACTGATGAATGTTCTAAATATGTTGTTATAATGTGTTTGCCAAATTTTTTATATTGTTGTGCAATTCCTTTTATAGCTAAGTTATTCGATTCACTTGCTCCTGAAGTATAAATAATTTCAGATTCTTTCACATTTAATAGTTCTGCTATTTTTTTAGTTGAATCATCCAATCTTTCTTTAGCTTTTAACCCTAAATTGTGGGAAGAATTAGGATTTGCAATAAATTCTAAAGATACATCTCTAAATACATTTACCACTTCTTCATTTACAGGAGTATTTGCAGCATAATCTAAGTAAATCATTTATATTCTCACTTCCAT
>JARBUP010000136.1 GCA_029239575.1 Bacillota bacterium | reverse complement strand
TCAAAATGACTCTTAGCTTTTGGAAACTTAAAATTTAAATCAGTTTATTTTTGAGTATTATCAAATTCACATTTTATTTTATTATATAAATCATTATCTGTAATTACTTTTGCAGCAGTTAAAACTAAAGCAGCTATAGTGTTTTTCATTTGTTCTTTTGCATAATCAGTTAATGTTGCATTTGCTAATTCTCTTGTGTGTCCTGCAATTGCTGTGTCATTTGTTATATCAAAATATGGATGAATAGTAGGACATACTTGACTCACTTGTCCAGCATCAATCGAACCATTGCTTTTTGGAGGTTCATTCATTTTTATTTTAGCAACGTCATATATTATATCATTGAACAAAGATGATAATGTTTCATTAGTAATCATGTTATCATAGTTAAATTCAAATTTAGTAATTTTTATTTCGCATCCTGTTGCTGTTGCAGCAGCTCTTGCACAGTTTTTAACTTTTTCTAACAATTCTTCATTATAAGTTTTAGAAGTTGAGCGAACATAGAATTGAACTTTTGAATAATCAGGAACTATATTTGCAGCTTTGCCTCCATCAATTATTACCCCATGAATTCTTGAATCACTTAAAATATGTTGCCTTAATGCATTAATGTTGTTAAAAGTTAAAATTGCAGCATCAAGAGCATTAATTCCTTTTTCAGGTGAAGCAGCAGCATGGGCAGTTTTTCCGTAAAACTCAAATTGAACAGGTTGTAACGCAAGAGATGTTCCGCTTTTCATGTATTCGCTTCCAGGATGAGCCATCAATGCTATATCCACATCATCAAACTCGTGGTTTTCTACAAATGTAATTTTAGCACCGCTTGTTTCTTCTGCAGGTGTTCCAAAAACTATAACAGTTCCACCTAATTTTTCTATAATTTGTTTTAAAATAATTCCGGCACCAGTGCTTACAGTTCCTAATAAATTATGACCGCAGCCATGTCCTATTTCTGGAAGTGCATCATATTCTGCCATGTAAGCAACGGTGATTCCTTCTTTTTTGCTTTTATATGTAGCTTTAAAACCAGTTGTAACTCCTGAAAAATTTTCCTCTACATCAAAACCGTATTTGCGTAAAATATCAGTATGAAGTTTGCATGCTAAAAATTCTTCGTAGCCAAGTTCAGGATTGTTATAAATTTGTAAACTTAATTCATTTAGTTCTGGTGTTAATTGATCGATTAAATGTAAAACACTTTCCTTCATAACATGCTCCTTTTAAATAATGTTTAAATTAATATTAGCACCGTCAGAATTTTGAGTCAAGAATAATCATTAAATTTAAGTATTTGTAAATAATAAAATTACCACCAAGGAAGTAATTAATAATAATATTAAAATAAATATTAATTCAAAATATATCTTTAAAAATTAATAAATAAATGATAAAATGAAGAAGATAGAATTCTATCAGGAAGGTGAAAAATGGAACATAATAATATAATAAATGAATTTTACAACGAGATAATTTTAAATATAAATAGCGAAGTAATAAAAAATGAATTATTAAAAAAACATACATATTTTAAAATAGGCGGTCCAGCAGATTTATTTTTTGAACCAGAAAATGCTGAAGAATTAAAAACTATTTTAAATTTAATAAAAAAATATAATATAAATTATTATATAATTGGAAATGGAACAAATTTACTTATATCAGATGAAGGATTCAAAGGAGCTATAATTAAAATAGGAGAAAAATTTAATTATATAAAAATAGTTGACAATAAAATAACTGTTGGTGCTGGAACATTATTATCAGTTATTGCAAAACAAGTTGCTAAACTAAGCTTGACGAATTTTGAATTTGCAAGTGGTATACCTGGGTATATAGGTGGAGCTGTTGCGATGAATGCAGGAGCTTATAACGGAGAGTTGAAAAATGTTGTAAGCAAAGTTAAATGCATGGATTCTTCAGGAAAAGAGTATGAATTTTCTAATGAAGAAATGAATTTTGGTTACAGGCATTCAAAAGTAACTGATTCAGATTTAATAGTTTTAGAAGCTGAAATAGTCCTACAGCATGGTATTCAACAAGATATAGATGACAGAATGAAAGATTTAAATGAAAGAAGAATTACAAAACAACCTTTGAATTTACCAAGTGCAGGAAGCACATTTAAAAGACCTGAAAATGGATATGCATCAAAACTAATTGAAGATGCAGGATTAAAAGGCCTAAAATATAAAGGTGCGATGGTTTCGGATAAACACAGTGGGTTTGTTGTTAATTATGACAATGCATGTTGCGAAGATGTACTTGAATTAATGAGAATTGTTATAAGAACAGTAGAAGATAAATTTGGCATTATATTGGAGCCGGAAATTAAAATAATAGGAACAAAATTATAGGTGAATCTAAAATGAAAATTACATTTGACTATCACATACATTCAACATATTCAAAAAATAAACATGGAAAATCTACAATAGAAGAAATTATTCAAAGAGCTATTGAAATTGGTTTAAAGGAAATTGCTATTACGGACCATGGGCCAAGACATTTTTTATATGGTATGAGAGCAGATAAAATAGAAGAAGCTAAAAATGAAATTATACGTTTAAGGCAAGTTTACCCACAAATAAAAATATTGTTTGGAGTAGAATCTAACATAATAAGTTTTGATGGTGATACTGATATTTCAGCTGAACTATTTGAAACATTTGACATAATTTTATGTGGTTATCATCTGGGAGCTATGTACTCAAGTTTTAAAGATTTTTGGGGTTTTATAATTCTAAATTATTTTGGGAAATTCAATAAAAGATTAAGAGATCATATGACTAAAAAAAATACTGATGCTGTTGTAAAAGCTTTAAACAAATACAAAATTAAAATTTTAACTCATCCTGGAGATAAAATGCCTGTTGATATAAAAAGAATTGCAGAAGCTGCTGAAAAAAATAAGACTATTTTAGAAATCAGCAATCATCATGATCATTTAAATGCAGAAGAAATAAAAATAGCATCTAATTATGATGTGTCTTTTGTTATAAGCAGCGATGCACATAGCAAAGAAAATATAGGCGGCTTTGAAAAAGCATTGAATGAAGCTAAAAAAGCAGGCCTTGATTTGAATCGCATAATAAATTTGACCAAGGGAGAGTAGACAAATGGAGTTTGTAATTATAACTGGAATGTCAGGAGCCGGAAAAAGTCAAGCAATTAAAGTTTTAGAAGATATAAATTATTATTGTATGGATAATTTGCCACCAGCACTTCTACCTAATTTTGCTGAGCTTTGTACTGAATCAACTAAAGATGTAGACAAAGTAGCTGTAGTTGCAGACATAAGGGGAGGAATATTTTTTAAAGATCTTTTTAATAGTTTAGATGAACTGAAAAACAAAGGAATAAAGTACAGCGTTTTATTTCTTGAAGCTTCTGATGATGAACTTGTAAAAAGGTATAAAGAATTAAGACGTCCCCATCCCTTAAGCACAAATGGAACTATTATAAATGGAATTTTAGAAGAACGTATTAAACTTAGCGAAGTCAAAAAAAGATCAAATTATATTATAGATACTTCTAATATGAAGTTAGGAAGATTAAAAGAAGAAATTTTAGGCATATTTTTAGAAGGTAAAATTTCTCACAATTTAAATGTTTCAGTAATGTCTTTTGGTTATAAATATGGTTTGCCACATGATGCAGATTTAATTTTTGACGTTCGATTTTTACCAAATCCATTTTATATTGAAGAATTAAAATATCATACGGGCAATGAAGCATTAGTTCAAGACTATGTAATGGGTTTTGAAGATAGCAACATATTCTTAAATAAACTTGTGGACATGTTGGATTTCTTAATGCCTTTATACATAAAAGAAGGTAAATCAAATTTAGTTATAGGAATAGGGTGTACAGGTGGACAACACCGTTCTGTTACTATTGCTAATAAACTATCCGATATTTTAACAAGTAAAGATTATAGAGTTATGACTTCACACAGAGATGTGATTATAAAGTAGGTGTAATATGAATATAGTAGTATTTGGGGGCGGAACGGGTTTATCCATACTTTTAAGAGGATTAAAGAAATATACGAAGCAAATAACTGCAGTTGTTACAGTAGCTGATAATGGTGGAGGTTCGGGAGTTTTAAGGGAAGATTTAGGTATGCTTCCTCCTGGTGACATGAGAAACTGTATTATAGGTCTTGCTGATATGGAACCGACCATGGAAAAGCTGCTCCAACATAGGTTTAAAGATGGATATTTAACAGGACAAAGTTTTGGAAATTTGTTTATAGCTGCAATGTATGAAATATTTGGAGACTATGAACATGCTTTAAATGAAATAGGAAGTATTTTTAGGCTTTCAGGAAAAGTTCTTCCCATGACTCTGGAAGATACCCAACTTAAAGCATTGTTAGAAAATAAGGAAATAATTTTAGGAGAAAAAGATATTCCAAATTATGCAAGCAAATCCGAAAGTAAAATTGATAAAATTAGTCTTGTTCCTGAAATATGTTATCCTTTAGAAGAAACGGTAAAAGATATAAAAGAAGCTGACATAATAGTATTGGGGCCAGGAAGTTTATATACAAGTGTTATTCCTAATTTGTTAGTGTACGGCATACCTGAACTTTTATGCAGTGTTAAAGCTAAAGTTTTTTATATTTGTAATGTAATGACTCAACCTGGTGAAACAGACCAATATGATGTAGTTGACCATGTTAATGCATTGTTAAAGCACAGCAAAAAAAATTTAATTGATTATGTTATAGCTAATGATGAAATTATTTCCGATGATGTTATAAAAAATTATAAATTTCAAGGTGCTAGTCAAGTATTAATAGATGACAAACAAATTAAACAACTTGAACAAATGAATATAAAAGTAATAAAAGACAGTTTTATAAACATAAGAAAAAATTATATTAGGCATGACTCAGAAAAAATTGGGAAAGTGCTGTTAAACTGCTTTAATGATGAAATTCATTGAAATATTAAATAAGGGGGGCAGTTATGGAACAGTTTAAAAAAGAACAAAGTATGTTGGATGGAATGATTGATTGGGTCAGGGCAATAGATAAAAATAATACTGTATTTTATGCAAACAAAAAAATGAGAGAAGATTTAGGCGATGATATTGTAGGGGCCAAATGTTATGAAATATTTTGTAGATCAAAACGATGCATTGATTGTATAGCAAAAAGAACTTCCAATGATGGTGAAGTAATAAAAAAAGAAACTGTATATAATGGTCTAACTTATATGGTAATATCATCACCAATTTTGAGTGAAGACGGAGAAATTTTAGGTTCAGTTGAAGTTTTTCGAGATATAACAAATGAAAAAGTTTTATCTAAATCATTAAAAGAGAAAAATAAAAAAATGAGAGATGATATTGCATTTGCAAGAAATATGCAAAAGCGTATGCTTCCTTCGAAAGGTATATTCAACGGTATTAACATAGATTATTTATATGAACCTTCAGAATTTTTAAGTGGAGATTTTTTTGATTTATTTAAATTAAGTGATGATTTAACAGGAATGTATATGTGCGACGTCGTTGGTCATGGAGTTTCAGCGTCTTTACTAACTATGTTTGTAAGACAATCATTAAGAAATATTTCTAAAAACAATACAAAAGTTGATATAATTTTAAAGGAACTTCATAAAACTTTTTTAGCTCTTAATTTAGAATCGGATAAATATTTTTCGATATTTTTAGCTGTTTATAACAATAAAACTGGGGAACTTAAATATGCAAATGCAGGACATAATTCTATACCTATATTAATTAGAAATTCAGAAATTATATTGCTTGAAGCTAAAGGTTATCCTATATGTAACATATTTGACTCCGTAGATTATGATGTCGATTCTGTTATATTAAATGAAGGAGACAAGCTATTTTTATATACCGATGGAATAACTGAAACAAAAAATGGAGATTTAGTAGAATTTGGCATTGATAAATTAATAGAAATCATTAAAAGGGAAAATAATATATTAAGCAACATAAAAACTTCCCTAAAACAATATAGCCACATACAAAAAGATGATTATGCTGTTCTTATGGCAGAAATTATATAGCACATTAGCGATGGAGGGGAAAATGGGAGAATTAAAACTTGATTTAAAGGGAAGTATGATTGATGCAAATGAAATTGAATCAATTAAGGAAAATATTATGGCGTCACATGAGATGCTTATTAATAGAACTGGTGTTTCCAATGAAATGTCCGGTTGGATTGATTACATGAATAATTTTGACAAAGAAGAATACGAAGAAATAAAAACTGCAGCTTCATATATACAAAAAAACTGTGAAGCTTATATTTTATTAGGTATAGGTGGTTCTTATTTAGGACCAAGAGCAGCCATTGAGTCAATCAGGGGGGATTTTCACAATGAGCTTTGCAGTCCACAAGTTTATTTTGCAGGACAAAATTTAAGTGGTCCTTATATGAATAAGTTATTACAAGTTATAAAAAATAAAAAATTATGTGTAATAGTAATATCTAAATCAGGTACAACTTTGGAAACTGCTTTAAGCTTTAGAATCATCAGAGATGCAATGCAGGAAAAGTATGGTGAAGAATCAAATGAAAGAATTTTTGTAGTTACAGATAAAAATAAAGGTGCTTTAAAAGAGCTTTCAAATTTAAATGGTTATAAATCTTTTACACTTCCTGATGATGTAGGAGGAAGATATTCAGTTATAACACCTGTTGGTCTTTTACCTATGGCAGCAGCAGGTCTTAATATAGATGAATTTATAAAAGGACTTAAAGATGCAAATAAGGAATACAGCATAAATGATTTTGAAAAAAATATATGCTGCCAGTATGCTGCAGCAAGAAATATTTTAAATAAAAAAGGCAAGGAAATTGAAATACTTATAAATTATGAACCATGCAATATTTCAATAGGTGAATGGTGGAAACAATTATTTGGAGAAAGTGAAGGCAAGGAAGGTATAGGTATTTTCCCTGCATCATTAAATTTCACAACTGATTTGCATTCCATGGGACAATATGTTCAACAAGGTAAAAAAATAATTTTTGAAACTACCTTAGTGACAGAAAATGTAAAAGATGATATAGTTGTACCTCAGGATAAAAATGATTTTGATAAATTAAATTATATTGAGGGAAAAAAATACAGCTACATAAATGATAAAGCATTTAAAGGAACTTTTATGGCTCATCAAGAAGGTGATGTTCCAGGAATTATATTAAGAATTCCAGAAATGAATGAATATTATTTAGGTAAATTATTTTACTTTTTTATGATGTCCTGTGCCATAAGTGGTTATTATAACAACATAGATCCATTTACTCAGCCTGGAGTTGAAAACTATAAGTCAAACATGTTTAAGTTATTAGGGAA
>JARBUP010000135.1 GCA_029239575.1 Bacillota bacterium | reverse complement strand
AATTACATAAAAATAAAATACAGGTGAAATTTATACGATACCTCCAAAGTAGACAAAGTAATAATTAAAATTACTGAATCTGCTTTAGGAGGTATTTTTATGGGAAGAAATCCGAAATTTAGAAAGCAAGTAAAAGTAGAAGCTTGCAAAAAATATAATAATGATGGATGTAGTTTTAAAATCTCAAAAGAGATTAGTTGTGATAATGAAATACTTAGACAATTGTTCCATTTTATTTTAGAAAAGAGACAGTAAAGAACGTTCCTCAATGTCACTTAAAAAATGGAAAATATTACTGGTGTTATAAGTTTAAAAAAAGGCTTTAATCGTTTAACTTTCTTTTAATAAAGTCGATATATAGATGGTAGTACCAATTAATTAAAATAGATTAGATTATTTAGTAAAATCATAAAACCTGAAATTTAAATATCTTATAAAATATCCGAAAAATATTAAATTTAGTAATTAATGTATAAGGGGGTTCAAGTAAATAAATAGTAATTTATAAAATGCTTAAAATCATTATTTAATTAATTTTTATAATCAATAATAGAACTTCTTTTTTTATGACAGAGAATCAAAACTATCTAATTCTATAATACATTAACTATTTATTGAAATCTTACTTAGGAGTAAAAAATGGTAAAACTAAAAAATATGAAAATTTCACAAAAAATGGCTACAGGTTTTTTGATAATATCAATTATAGCTACAATTATTGGCGGTGTAGGTATAGCAGGTATGTTTAATCTGAATGCTGCAAGTACTAAACTATATGAGGAGCAGACTAAACCGTTAGTTGACATAAGTAATATTGTCAACACTATTTATGCAATGAGAGTAGAGGTTCGTGGTGCTGTTGTTTATTATGATGATGCAGAAAAAATAAAAAAAGCAGAAGAAGAATATTATGTCCTTGATAAAAAATTAGTTCAAAGCATTGAACTATATGAATCAAATATTACCTCAGATCAAAGTAAAGCTTTATTTAAGGAAGCCACGGAACTATATTTGAATTCATATAAACCTTCTGCTGAAAATGTATTTAGGTTGGCCAAGTTGGGGAATTTTAAAAATGCACAGACAGGACTTTCGGGATTGACAGAAACAACAAAAAAAATAATTGCAAATTACCAACAATGTTTGGTTAATAGAGTAAATGATGCAAAACAAACAAGTGAACAAAACAATAAACTTTTCATTATAGTAACATCTTTTTTAATATTGGTTATTATAGCAGGCTTAAGTACTTCAATATTTTTATCAAGATATATAGCATTATTAATTAGTAAGCCAATTAACAAAATGGTTGAAGCTGCTAATGAAATTGCACTTGGCAGTATTAATGTAAATATTGATGCAGAAAACAATGATGAAACCGGAATGCTTGCAGCTTCGTTTAATAAAATGATAGATGGAATAAAAGAACAAGTTAATATTGTTTCAGCTGTTGCATCAGGAGACTTAACATATGATGTTACAACACGTTCTGATAATGATACTATGGGAATTGCTCTTAATAAGACTATTCATCGCCTTAATAACATGTTTAATGAAATAAATCAAGCTTCTATACAGGTTTCTGTTGGCTCTGAACATGTTTCATATAGTGCACAATCTCTATCTCAAGGAGCGACAGAACAAGCCAGTTCTATTGAAGAGCTTTCTGCTTCTATTATGCAAATTTCATCGCAAATTAATGAAAATGCTGAAAATATTGTTCTTGGAACGAAATACGTTGCTATGGCAGGTGAAGGCGTAAAACAAAGCAATGAACATATGTCTAATATGCTAATAGCTATGAGTGATATAGATAAATCTTCACACGAAATATCAAAAATCATAAAAGTTATAGATGATATTGCTTTTCAAACAAATATATTAGCACTTAATGCAGCTGTCGAAGCAGCCAGGGCAGGGGCAGCAGGAAAAGGCTTTGCAGTTGTTGCAGAGGAAGTAAGAAATTTAGCATCAAAGAGTGCAGATGCTGCGAAACAAACAACATCTTTAATTGAAGGATCGATCAAAATAGTAAGAGATGGAGCTAAAATTGCTGATGAAACTGCAAAATCTTTAGCTTCAGTTATAGAAAATGCAAGTAAGGTTTCTCTTGTTATGGATAAAATTGCAGAAGCATCTAATGAACAAGCAATTGCAATATCACAAATAAATGTAGGTGTTGAACAAATTTCAGTTGTAGTGCAGACAAATGCTGCTACAGCAGAAGAAAGTGCAGCTTCAAGTGAAGAATTATCGAGTCAAGCTGACATGCTTAAGCAACATATTTCAACTTTTAAGTTAAAACAAAATTAACAACAACAGTTGAATAATAAAAGTTTTAAATAACTTGGTACCTGTGAACTGACCCTTCTCAAAGTAGACAGATATTTAATTAAAATATTATGCACATTGGATGCATGGTTTCGATATTCTTAGGGAGCCATGCATCTAAGTTTTTTTGATTTTTACTATTCTTTGACTTTCTTCCCATAAAAAAATACCTCCAAGTAGATTGATCTAATTTTTAATTAATTAGACTGTATACAATGGAAGTATCATATCACTGGTACCCAGTTATTATTTTATATTCATAAAGTGATCCATTATTTTTGACCAAATTTTTTGTGTTTCTTGAAACTCTTGAAAATGCTTTAAAACATTTTTGTTGTATTTCTCCAATTCATTGGAAATATTCATAAAATCTGAATTTCCAAAGTAAGCACAAATTTTAGGTAATTCTTCTTTAAGTTGATTTCTTATTTCAGCTATTTTTTCATCATACTTATCTGGCTGAGTAATATAAGTTAATAGTGGTTTATAACGAATCCAACCGATGCATGCCTTGTAAAAGCGAGTTATAATTTTCTCGTGGTCAGCTTTTATAAACTTCATTCGTATGGGTAAAACGCCTTCTAATAGGTGGTTATAGGTAGAAAAACCGTCGTGGAATGTGTAACATGGAACTTTCAATACTTTTCTGTCACTTAAACAAGTACTTAAAAAAGTATCTTCTCCTCTTGCTCCCGGTGGATTGTAAAACGGAAATACACGGCGAGGATCTGTTAGGTTAATACATAAATTTGCGCCGGAAATGAATTTTGCATGGTTAACTTCTTGAACTTCTATAGCTTCATCGCTGGTCAATATTTTTGTATCGGCATATGTTACTCCACCGTTTTCCATAACATTTTTCAATGTATTCCAATTAATGATGTCATTGCTTATAGCCTCAATAAAAAAACGAAAATCATTTTCACTCAAGATGTCGTTAAATTCTATATATGGAATAGGAGATATATAACCACAGTGATGTCCATGGGTGATATCTGCTTTAGTAATATGTTTAAGATGATTTAGTAAAACATGCTGTCCACCCCAAATTGTGGTGCTGCGAGTATTAGTCACTGCCATTGGGTATTCATCATCGTCAAGAAAAATCAGATAATCAACGCTTTGTTTTATAGCGTTATATAACACAGCGTTACGCTTAGCGGCATAACCCTTGCCAAAAATCATGCGCGATTCTCTCAAATCAATAACATTTTCTCTAATTAAATATTCAATTTCCTTTTGAACAGCCTCTCCAGCAATAAATGTGCTGCTATCTATTTGTTCAACTAATTCTGGATGAATATTTGTGTAATCAGTCCTTTTGGTCTTGTTATAATCAAGATCATAAGCTACAAAAAGATTCAAACTTACTTTTTTATTATCAACCAATCCAGATTCATTCCAGTTGTATATGTTGGTTCTTAGGACTCTTTGGAAAGTTTTTCTTCCAGTAGCAAAACCGATTCCAACTTTAATTTTTTTGTTTTTTTGCATCTAAGCACTCCCTTTCAAAAGAGAATAAACTGTAATCTAATTTATAAAATCAATTTGTATTTTTTTAAAATATTTTTTATACAACAAAATCTATCAAAAATTTACTATGACTTGGGCGCCTAAGCTTTTTCAATGCCTTTGATTCGATTTGTCTAATGCGTTCACGGGTTAAATTAAAATAAATACCAACTTGCTCGAGAGTTTGTGGATGTCCATGATTAAGACCAAAACGTAATTCAAGAACTTTTCTCTCGCGTTCATTCAATGTATTTAGTTGTTTATTTATTTCCAACTGCAAAGAAGAATCTATTGCATATTTCTCTGGAGAAACCGCCTCTTCATCCTCGATGTAACCTCCAAGAAAAGATGTACCATCATCACCGATTGGCGTTTCAAGAGAAATAGGATGCGTTGCAATACTAAGTGCATTTTCAACTACTTCTTCGGTAATATCAAGTTTCTTAGCCAATTCTTTAACATGAAGTGAAAAACCATCTTCCTTTTCCATGTTTTGAGCTGTCCTCATTATTTTACGAACTATTTCACCCTTATTAACTGGAATGCGAATTGTACGGTCTGTATCAGCAATTCCACGGGAAATAGCTTGTCGTATCCACCAGGAAGCATATGTGGAAAATCTGAACCCTTTTTCATAGTCAAAGAGTTCTACTGCCTTTATTAACCCTAAGTTTCCTTCTTGGATTAGGTCTAAAAAAGATAAAGAATGCGTATTAGTATATTTTTTTGCAATACTAATAACGAGTCTAAGATTAGAACAGATCATTTTATTTTTTGCATCCTGATCCCCGGTTACAACTTTTTTAGACAACTCAACCTCTTGTTCTTTAGTTAAAAGTTGAGCTTTTCCTGCAGAAACTAAATAAGCCTTTACAGAATCAAATGCAGATAATGAATATTTTGATTCATTATCTTCTTTTATTGTATTAAAGTTTTCTGTTTCAATATCTGAACAACTATATCCCATTTTCCATCTCCTTTTTTGTTATAAAACACAATTATGACAATTTATTATTAGTTATAACAATATTGTAACATATTATTTACAAAAATGCAAATTTTATATTGACAACGATATTTAGTTGGGTGTAAAATATATGATTCATTTAAAAATAAAAAAATCATATGGATTAAATTATGTTTGATATATATCCCTATGATTTTTTGTTGATTTGATTTGCATCGTATTTATAATAACTTTTAATACAGTTATTTTTATTGTATTAAGTTTTTAATTCCCGAAATATCCGGTTCGACTAACATAGAATAATTAGTGTCATATATTACAAAACCTGGTTTAGCATTTTGTGGTTTTTTTAAATTAGATTTTTTAGTATAATCTATTTCAACTAAGCTTGAGTTTTTGCCTTTGCTGTAATATGCAGCCACTTTAGCTGCTTCAACATATTCTTCGTCCAATAATTCATCACCGTTAGTTTTTATAATTACGTGTGAACCTGGAATGTTTTTAGCGTGGAACCAATAATCTTCTTTTTTAGCAACTTTAAAAGAAATCATTTCATTTTGTAAATTGTTTTTTCCAACTATAATTTCATGGTTGTTTGAAGATATAAATGTAAGTAAATCTTTTTTTATTTCTTTTAATTTTTTAATTTTGCTTTTTCTTTTCATGAAGCCTTCAGCAATTAACTCTTCATAAATTTCATTTAAATCATCTGTTGTTTCACATTCTTCTATAGAAAATAATATATTTTCTAAATAAGTTATTTCAGCTAATCCTGTTTCAATTAACTTTAATAATTCTTCTTCAGCATTTTTTAATTTGTTGTATCTCTTAAAATATTTTTGGCTGTTTGCATTTAAATTTAACCTTGGGTCCAATGGTATTGTTATTTCATTTTGTTCAGGATCATAATAATTTATAACTGTTAGCTGGTTGTTTTCTGGTGTTTTATATAAATTTGCAATTATTAATTCGCCATATATTTTATATTTATCTCTGTCTTCAGCATTTGAAAGTTCATGCTTTTGTTTTTCAACTTTTTTTCTGTCCCTGTCTAATTTAGTGCCTAAACTTTTAATTAAACTAGCAACTTTTTGTGTTATTTTATGTTTGTTATCCAGTTCAACATAATAAGTGTCCAAAAGTTCTTTAGGGCTTTGGAAATGTTTAATTTCATGGGATTTTAAATATTCAACATCCAAGCAGTAAAAACCAAAATTTGAACTATCTTTTTCTAAATAAATATTAAAAGAATATTCTTTATTTTTAATTTTATTAAATATTAAATTTAAAGAGCTCCATAATTTTTCTTTGTCTTCATCAGTTAATTCAGCAATATATGTTCCTTCATTTATATTGCTTAAAAAACATATTTCGCGGCTTATGAAAGGACTTAAACCAGTGAATGTTTTATAAAAAAAATTAAATATGTAAACACCAGAATTTGTATTGCTAAATGAGTTGAAAAATTCTTCTTTATTTACTGTCAAAGGATTTATTTTAGCAGGCAGAGGTGGATAAATATATTTAAGCCCAGGATATACCTGTCTTAAGCTTGATATATTTTCAGCTACTCTTTTTATAGAATCAATTATTACTTTTGATTCTGAATTAAAAAATATAATGTTGCTGTGTTTCCCCATTATTTCTATTATCATGGATTTAAAAACAACTGTTTCAAGTTCATCCCTGCATTCAAAAGTTATTTCAAGTATTCTATCAAAATCAATTTGTTTAATTTCTCGTATTCTTGAACCAGTAAGATGCTTTCTTAAAAGCATGCAAAACATGGGAGGCTGTTCAGGATTTTTTCTTGTTAAATCTGATAAATGTATTCTTGCTGAGTTGCTTGCTACTGTAAGTAAAAGTTTATAATTTTCACCATCATTTCTTATAGAAATTATTATTTCATTTTTATCCGGCTGATAAATTTTATCAACTCGGCCGTTAATTAATTTATTATTTAAATCATCTTTAATGCTGTTTAAAAACAAACCATCTAATGACATGTTTCCTCCATTTATAAATAATCGTATATGTATAGTATTGTACAACAAAAAAACATTTATGTCATGGGAAAAATAAATTTTTAGTTTACTAATTGAATTTTAATGATATAATAAAAAGCAGTATGCAATTTTTATATGAAAATAATACATAAAAACATAAATGATTTATAAATAATATATTGGAGAGTAATATGGCAAATATAATTAGTATGACTGGATATGGAAAAGGTGAATATAATGATGGAAAAAGGATTATTACAGCTGAAATAAAAACAATTAATAATAGATATTCTGACATAAACATCAGAACACCGAGACATTTGCGATTTTTTGAAGATAATATAAGAAAAATATTGAAAAAAAGTATACAAAGGGGTAGAATAGACGTATATCTAAATATTGATTACATAAGTGAATCCGATATAACAGTAGTTCCAAATTTATTTTTAGCTAAGCAATATAAAAGTGCAATAGATGAAATTAAAAATGAACTTCAAATTAACTCTGATGTGTCCTTAGATACTATAATTAAATTTCAAGATGTACTTACTTCTAAGGAAGATGATCATGATGAAGAAGAGTTAAGAATATGCGTTGAAAATGCTGCTAATGCTGCAGTTGAAAATTTAATATTAATGAGAATAAAAGA
>JARBUP010000134.1 GCA_029239575.1 Bacillota bacterium | reverse complement strand
TTTTGCAAAATCTGTGTAGTAGTTTCTTGATTTAGCTCTTCCATCACATCCAGCCATTACAACGAATTTTCTGATTGCTCCAGATTTAACTGCATCAACAACTTTATCTGCTAATGCAAATACTTGTGCATGAGCGAATCCACCAATGATTTCTCCAGTTTCAATTTCTGTAGGAGCTGGACAAGTTTTAGCTAATGCTATAATTTCTGAGAAATCTTTTATTCCGTTTGCGTCTCCTTCAATGTGTTTACATCCTGAGAATCCAGAAGCACCTGTCGTAAATAATCTTGCTTTATATGAATCTCTAGGTGGTACTATACAGTTTGTAGTCATAAGAATTGGCCCATTGAATGATTCAAATTCTTCTTTTTGTTTCCACCAAGCATTTCCGTAGTTACCAACTAAGTTAGTGTATTTTTTCAAATGTGGATAGTAGTGAGCTGGAAGCATTTCTGAGTGAGTATAAACATCTATTCCAGTTCCTTGTGTTTGTTCTAATAATTGCTCTAAATCTCTTAAATCATGTCCAGAAATTAATATACCAGGGTTTGATTGAACACCAATATTAACTTTTGTGATTTCAGGATTTCCATAAGTGCTTGTGCTTGCATTATCTAACAATGCCATTCCGCTAACACCTAATTTTCCTGTTTCTAATGTTAAAGCTATTAATTCTTCAACTGTTAAACTATCATCTAACAATTTAGCAAGTGTGCTTTGCATAAAGGCATTTACTTCTTTATCTTCATAGCCTAATGCATTTGCTTGTTTAACATATGCTGACATACCTTTTAATCCGTAAGTAATCAATTCTCTTAAAGATCTCACATCTTCATTTGCTGTAGCTAATACTCCAACTTCATTTGAAGCTGCTTTTGCATCTAATTCTGCATCAGTTGTTGCATACCATTGAGCTGCCTCTGATAAATCTGTTCTGTTGCTTAATTTATTTAATAAACCTTTTAATCCGCTTTGTCCATCTAATTTTGCAATTAAATCTTTTTTAACGTTTAAAGTCATTTTAATTCTATCTGCAAATACTGCATCATCAAAGTTTGCATTTGTGATTGTAGTAAATAAGTTTAATGTGATTAAATGATCTACATCAGCTCCTACTTCTTTTCCTTCTGCTCTTAATTTTGTAGTTACTTCTGATAAACCTTTTGTTGAATATATTAATAAATCTTGTAATCTTGCAGTTTGTGGTTGTTTTCCACATACACCTACTTTAGTACATCCTGTGCATCCTGCTGTTTCTTGACACTGATAACAAAACATTTGATTTTCCATTTAATCCTCCAAAGATTTTTATATTTTATTTTTAATAATTTTCATTTGTTTGTGTTGCGCTTATAAATTAATAATAAAGCATTTTTATATTTCTTTCTGTAACATTTGTTACAAAACTAAATTTTATTTATTATTGCTTTTATTTTTGTTTGTTGCGCC
The DNA here is from genome assembly GCA_029239575.1 of Bacillota bacterium. Taxonomy (GTDB): domain Bacteria; phylum Bacillota; class Clostridia; order Tissierellales; family Sedimentibacteraceae; genus Sedimentibacter. Next base: position 6,019 of record JARBUP010000134.1, on the reverse strand, counting down.
TTATGTATTTATATTAAAACATTTTTATCCATATTTCTGTAACATTTGTTACATAACTAAAATTTTTTTAAAATTTTTAAAAATTATTTATGATTCGACATTTAATTTGTAATATAATAAATTATAATTATTGCTATAATATAAATATCGGCATTAATTTATATTAATTTATGCTTTTAAAAATTTAATAGCATAATATGAACACGAGTAATTTATACCCCATAATTTATAATTTAAACAGGAGAATTATATGGAATTTAAAAAAGAGTCAGAAAGAATTTATATTGAGAATGAAATAGGAAAAACAATTGCAGAAATAACTTTTCCTCATATTAGTGATGATGTTGTTAACATAGATCATACCTTTGTTGACCAGTCATTAAGAGGTCAAGGGGTTGCTGGAAAACTTATGTTAGCTGTAACAGAACATCTCAGAAATAACAACCAAAAAGCAAAAGCTACATGTTCCTATGCAGTAGATTGGTTTGACGAACACAATGAATACGACGATATTTATATAAAATAATTTTTAGCAATTTAAAAAAGGACTCCACATTCATAAGCATTTAACTAATGAATTTGTAGTCCTTTTAAATTTTATTTTTTCTCTACAATTCTTTCTTTCAAGATTACTTTAATAAAATCACCTGGCTGTTTGCCAATTTTTGCTCTAATATCTTTTCTAATCCCTATTATATGACAAGGCGTTTTCATTTTAACTAAGCTACCTTCATATTCAACACCATCAAATGTAGCTGTAACAGGTACCCGTCCTTTGCCGAATTCTTCTTTTACATCAAAAGGTATTTCCACATAAGCTCCATCTATATCTGGAACTTTTTTTATTTCTGCTTCAAATTCATATATTTTGCTCATATAATCCCTTTCATTATTTTCTTTATTTAAAATGATTTTACATCTATATCGAATTCATAGGTATTAATATTTTGTAATATTTAATTCCATGTTAATTTTTCAAGTGCTATATGAGTTTTGTACCATTCATCATTTTGCAAAAGTATTTCTGGGGCTCCTGCACTTTTAATTTTACCATTTTCTAATATAACAACTTTATCAGAAGCAACCATTGATGAAAGCCTGTGAGATATGGTTAACATTGTATAATTTTCACTTGCTTTTTTAAGTACATTTACTATTTTTTCTTCTGTAATTGAATCAAGGTTTGAAGTTATTTCATCAAAAAGCAAAATAGGCGGATTAGTAACAATTGCTCTTGCTATGGCAAGAAGCTGTTTTTGTCCTTGTGAAAATATATTGTCATTTTTAACTATTGTATCATACTTATTTTCGAGACTCTCAATATAATCTGTAAGACCTACAAAATTAAGTGATTGTTTTATTTGTGCCATAGTTATATTTTCATCTTTTAAACTAACTTGATCTGCTATTGTTCCTTTTATTAAATGGCAGTTTTGTTCCACATAACCAAAAATTTTTCTTTTTTCTAAGTTAGGTATGTCATATACATTTATTCCGTTTAATGTGATACTTCCCATAGATGGTTTCAAAAGTCCTACAATTAATTTAAAAAGGGTTGACTTTCCTACCCCAGTTCGGCCTACAAATGTAACTCTTTCATATGGGTCAATTTTAAGATTAATATTTTGTAATATTGCTTTATTTTCTTCATAGTAAAATGTTAAATTATTAAATTGTATTTCTATTTCTCTTACTTTATCTAACTGTCTAAATTCCTGCTTTTTATCATCTTCTATTTCATTATAAAAATCATTTACTCTTTTAATTCCAGATAAGGATTGTTGAATGCTTTGAATTTCCATTCCTAAACTTTCTATGGGAGAAAACAAATTTGAAATCAATTCTATTGTAGCAGCAACCATACCTATTGAAATTCCTAAAAAATTCAATTTATCAGAAGAAAATATTACAATTGATGCTATTACAATAGCACGAATAATTAAAATTATAGGTGAAAATATTGAATCATAAAAATTAACTTTATCAACAGTTCTAAAATTTTCAAGTAGGTAATTTAAATAATTTTTTTCCATATAGCTTTCTTTGCTAAATGATTTTATCATTCTAATATTTTTCAAACTTTCAGAAATATGGTTGTTTACTTTTCCAATTAGTTCTCTGTTTTTAATTTGTGCACTTAACATTCTTTTTTGAAAAAATCTTGTTATAACAAAAATTAATGGCAAAAGAAGTAATGTTAATAAGCCAATCCTAAAACTAAAAAACCATATGGAAAATATTATACCGATAATTTTAAGACAATCAATCATCATGCTGATTATCCCGCTTGTAAACATAGAACTTATTGCATCAACATCATTTGTGAACCTGGATACAATTACTCCTGAATCATTTTTAGAAAAATACATTGCATTTATTTTTTGAAGTTTTACCATCATTTCAATGCGAATTTCTTTTGTAATTTTTTGACCTAATACGGTAAGAACAGTTTCTTTGAAAAAATCTAAAATTCCAGTTAAAAATATAATTCCTATATACAAAACAGCATAAAAAAGCAAATTATCATAGGTTTTGTTAACAAAATTAATATCTATGACTTTTTTTAGTATTTGGGGAGGAATTAAACTAAAAACCACTACTCCTATTATTAAAAAAAGTAAAATAGTTACAAGTCTTTTATTATATTTAATTATTTTTATAATTGACTGCTTAGCTAAATTATTATTCATTTTCATCACCTACAGCACATTGCAATTCATAAATTGTTTTGTAAATTGCAGAATTTTTCAGAAGTTCTTCATGAGAACCGTATTCTGCTGTTTTATCTTTTTTCAGCAAAATTATTTTATTGATGTTTTTAAAAACAGTTAGTCTGTGAGAGATTAAAATAATCAAACTGTCTTTATAATTATTTTTTAAATTTTCAATAATAGCTTCTTCTGTTTTCATATCAACAGCTGAAAATGGATCATCCAATATAATAATTTTAGATTTGTTCAATAAAGTTCTTGCAAGAGCAATTCTCGACTGCTGACCTCCGCTTAATCTAACTCCTCCATTGCCAACCAATGTAAATTCTTTATTTTTCATTGTTTCTAAATCTTTTTCAAAACATACGTCTTTTAAAACGCTGCTTATATGCTTCTTGGTTCCCAATGTTATATTATTATATATGGTTTCAGAAAGAAGCTGCGGTTTATGGCCTAAATATGAAATCATCTCACTTATTTCATATTCAGAATATTCTTTCAATTCCTTGCCATCAACTTTGATACTGCCCAAATACGGATACATTCCAAGCAAAGAAAGTCCTAATGTAGATTTCCCAGAAACTATTGATCCAGTTATACCAATTATTTCTCCATTTTTGCCTTCAAAATTAATATTTTCTATAATATTTTCATTATTTGATGGATATTTAAAACTTAAATTTTCAACAGTTAGATTTGTGGTTTTCTTATTAATATTTAAATGATTATTCTTTTCTTGATATTCTGTTAGATAAGGTTTAATTCTTTTCCAAGAAATCTGCGACTTTTGAACTGAATTAAATAATTTTGCTGTTTTACTTGCTTTTTTAGCCATGGCAACAAACATAGTTATATAAGTTGTAAAAACACCAACTGACCAGTCACCTTCTATTACTTTATTACCACCCATATAAATGACAAAAACAACTCCAATCATAGCAATGGAATTATAAACTGGGTGCATTGAATTTTCTAATAAATTAGCTTTAATTGCCCTAATTTGCAAATCATTTAATTCTTCTTCATATTTTTTTATATTAATTTTTTCCATACCATTTATCCTAAGTGTCAAGACATTTTCAATAGTGTTATATGTAATATCTGAAACTTCACTTGACTTGTTTCTAAATTCTATGGAATATTTATATATTATTACTTTTAATTTTTCTGCTAATAGCATAGCTATAGGAACAAATATTAACGAAAGTATAGTTATTTTCACATCATAAAGAATCATCGATATGATATATGTAACCATCATAACCACTGTGTCGAACACTTCAGTAGTAAACTTACGCATACCTTCTACACATAAATCTACATCAGAAATTGCTCTGGTCATTAAATTCCCTGTATTTTCTTCATCTAAATCAGCTGTACTTTTATGCATGATATTGTTATAAACCATTAATCGCATGGTTGCACTTGTGGAATTTGCAAAACGCCTAATATAAAAACGCTTAATATATCTAAATATCTGTGTTAAGAATATTGAAAAAATGAAAATAAATGCTGTTTTCACAACCCTTGGTAAATCATCATGTCTAACTATTGTATCAACCATTTTACCTTGATAAATTGGTCCTAAAACTATTGATATATTATAAATAAGACCTGAAACAATAATCCAAGCAACAACAAATTTCTCCTGCTTCCAATAGTTAATAATTTTATCTGGTTCTTTCATAGGTCTAATTTTTAAATTTTCCATATTATATTGCACGCCCCACTTGAAATTTTATATTTAATTTTATCACAAAATAAAAAATTTTGCATCAAAGATTTAGGGACGCAAGATGCGTCCCTAAAATATCGAATTAAATGTTGTAGCAGTGGTTTAGTGGACCGCTTCCATTTCCTATATTTAAATTTGCTTTTATTGCACCTGTTATATATTTTTTGGCATTAAAGATGCTTTCTTTTATATTACATCCATTACCAAGGTTACATGCTATGGCTGATGAAAGTGTACACCCTGTTCCATGTGTGTTTGGATTGTTTATTTTTTCTTGGCTATACCATATAAATTCACCATTTGAATATAATAAATCATCGCTGCAATTTCTTAGGTGTCCTCCCTTTATTAATATATGTCCTGTAAATTTCTCTGATATTTTTACTGCTGCTTTTTTCATATCTTCTTTTGTTTCAATGTGAAAACCACATAAACATTCTGCTTCTAATATATTTGGAGTAATTATGTTTGCTAAAGGCAATAATTTATTTATTAATATTTCCATTGCATCATCATTTAATAGTTTGCTTCCACTTGTTGACACCATAACAGGATCAAGAACTATATTTTTAGCTTTATATTCAACCAACTTATCAGCTATGACGCTAATAAGTTCTTTGTTGGATACCATGCCAATTTTTACTGCATCAGAATAAATATCAGTAAAAATAGCATCTAACTGTAAAGATAGAAATTCTGGAGAAGAATTCAAAACACCATATACACCAGTTGTATTTTGTGCAGTTAGCGATGTTATAGCACTCATGGCATACATTTTGTGCGCTGTAATTGTTTTTATGTCTGCTTGAATACCTGCTCCTCCGCTACAATCGGAACCTGCAATAGTTAATATTTTTTTCATATTTCCTCCTGCACGTTATTTACAACTTCATTAGATAATTTGAACATCGACCTTGCAGCTTTTTTTATATCTGGTTTTGCAAAAATAGCAGATATTACTGAAACACCATCTATACCGCTTCCTTTAAGCTTTAATATATTGTTTTCATTTATTCCTCCTATTGCAACTACAGGAATATTCACTGACAAACAAATATTTTTTAAAGTTTCAAAATCTACATAATCCGCATCTAATTTTGTTGATGTATTAAAAACTGCACCAACTCCAATGTAATCAGCACCATTTTTTTCTGCTTTTAATGCTTCTTCAACTGAATGAGCTGACATTCCAATGATTTTATTTATTCCAAGCTTTTTTCTTGCTTCTTTTATTTCTTCATCATCTTGTCCAATATGAACACCATCTGCATTAATGCTTACTGCAACATCAACATTATCGTTTATAACAAATGGAATTTTATATTTGTCAGTAATCTTTTTTACATCATTTGCAACACTTAAAAACTCGACAAATGATAGATTTTTTTCACGAAGTTGTATAAATGTTGCACCACCTTGTATGGCTTCTTCAACTTGTTCTGCAAGACTTTTATCCACAAGCCAAGTTCTGTCCGTAATTGCATAAAGAACCATTGAGTTTTTATTTAACTTCAATCTTAACACCCCTATTTAATATTTCTTCATTCATTTTGCTCATGAAATCAATTAAATG
>JARBUP010000133.1 GCA_029239575.1 Bacillota bacterium | reverse complement strand
GTCATACAAAAAGGGCAAGCCGTGAAAATATTCACGGCTTAAGGCAAAAAATTTAAGAGGCATTTATAAATTCTTAATTTACAAATGTATTTACATTATACACTTATTTTCGAAATTTTCAATAGTTTTTTTAATATTTATATAGATTTTCAAAAAAATCAGTAAAACTTATGCTTCCTTTTAAATTTCGAATAGCTGTAATGTATACTTTTTTCTACCATATATTCATTTTCTTTTAAAATTCCATTTAGAGCCATTAAAATTAACAATAAAAATAAATAATTCTTTGATATATATATTATGACTATAAAACAAACTATAAAAAAACTATTAGTCATAATCATATACCTACAGATAGAAATATCACCCACTCTATTTTCCATAACTGCTTTGCAGATGTTGCCTCCATCCAATGGCATTATAGGAAATAAATTAATTAATGATAAAAACAAATTCATTTGCGCAAATTCAATATACTTTGTACTTAAAAATATAAAATAACAAACTATATTAAAAAATGGACCAGCTATAAATAAAACCACTTTTTTTAGAGTTGTGACATTTCTTGTATCTGCTTTTAAATTAAAACCAAATAATGTTATTTTCACTCTTTCATATTTAATTCGTAATATTATTGCAGCTATAATATGGCCTATTTCATGTATGCATAAAGCAATAAATATTGCCAAAACAACTACTTAACCTAATCATTAATTTCAAATAATTTTGATGGATTTATGGATTCTCCATTTTCCCATATTTCCAAATGAAGCAATTTTTCTTCATCATTTAAAGATCCAATAATATCACCTTTAGATATATTGTCCCCTTCTTTTACAAAAGCTTCACTTATTTTACCATAAATTATTTGCTTCTCTTCGTCTTCAATCACTACATAATTGTTAAGCTTATCATTGCTGCCTATGAAAGCAACTTTTCCATTACCTATAGATTTAACCGACTGTGTATTAGATACTATATCTATACCATGATTATAATACGATGTTTCACCACTTTTAGACAGTCCGTACTCTTGAGATATTGTACCACTAACAGGCGATGCATAGCCTATACCTTTCCCTATAAAAGGTATATTGCTTTTTACTGACCCCGTTAAATCAAAAAAGTTTTCTTTAATAGATGCAAAACTTAAGTCATTTTCTATTTTTTCTTCTGTAACGCCAATTATTTGGCTTGATAATGAAGAATCAAATTCTTTTGCAACAATGACACATGCTACTAATATGATGCTAAATGAAACTTGAAAAGCTAATTTTTTGTTGAAAAAGTCCTTTCTCTTAATATTGAAATTCCTTTTATTTAATTTATTCAATATACCACCTCCGCACTCTTTACTATAGTTTATTTAAGTGGCACAAGCTTTATTACTTTAAATACATAAAAAATTAAATAAATGAAAAATTTTCAATATATATTAAAACAGCAGCTAAGATTAGCCGCTGTTTTAAATGAAAAAGCTAAAAATTAGCCACTGTACTTAATTTATTCATTATATTTTTTAAAACACTATTAAAAGAATTATTTTGTTCAGATATTAAATAATCATAATTAAAATTTTCATAATCAGGATCTATTTCAATAACACCTTCTATGTCACATTCAATTAATTTTTTTATATTATTTTGAGTAATCATATTACCCTTTTTAGCTTCTTTTTTATTATATTTATTTAATACAACAAATTGATTTTCTATATTAAACTCATTTGCTGTATTGATTAAATTATTAATATTATTTACTGAAGAAAAATCATTGTTATTTACAATAACAATAGAGTTTATTTGGTCTAAACAGGTAAAATAATTTTCAAAATTTAAATCTAATATTATGATATCATATTTTTCTCTTGCTTGTTCTAATAGTTTACTTAAAGATCTTTTTTCTAAAACACCTAATTTATCAGGAATTCTTGGAAAAGGAAGTAAACTTAATTTCTCATTAATGTTCAATAACCCCTGATTTATGGAACAGGTATCATCTAACACATCTTTTACATCATAAATAATATCTTCATTAACATCTAAATATTCTGACATTTTCTTTTTCCCAAAACTTAAATCAACTAATAAAACATTCAAGTTTTTTTTTGAAAATTCTATTCCTGCTTTTAAGGCAATAACTGTTTTACCTACTTCACTTTTTTGAGAACTAACTAACATTATATGGCTCATAATTTTTCCCCCAAAATTTTTTATATAAAAAATTTACTGCCCATTATTATTTGTTGTATTGTTTGTAGTTGTATTGTTAATAGCAGTACTATTTGTTTTAGTACCTGTTAAATTATTTAATTTTAAATATTCTCCTATTACTTCCCTGACAATTGGGGTAGGATATCTTCCTGAACCACCTTGGAATAATACGCATGCAACTGCAATTTGAGGATCATCATATGGAGCAAACGCAACATACCATGCAAAATCATCATAAGGCTGTTTTGTTTCTGGATTAATACCCTCTTTTTGAGCTGTACCTGTTTTACTTCCAACTTTAACAGGGAAATTTTTATAAGGAAGCGCATTATCATTTTCAGACACTAAAAGCATACCTTTTTTAACTTCTTCTAAGTGATTGTAATCTTTAAGTTCAATTCTTTCTGAATTTCTCAAAGGATAATAATCTGTATTTTTTCCTTCATATGTTTTTATTCCTTTAACTACACTTACATTGTTTTTATAACCACCATTTGCAATTGTAGCTACGTAATTTGCCATTTGAATAGTAGAATAAGAGTTTCCACCTTGGCCTATACTCATATTTAAACTGTCTCCTGCATTCCATGCCGCCTGGTTTACATATGTGTATTTAATAATATCAACTAATGGAACTGAGCTTTCATTTGTTTTATCAGGGTTTAATTTCAAAGATTTTAATCCTTCATAAATTTCTCCCCTTGTAATAGGTGTTTCTCGATCAATCCAGCTCACTATTTCTTCAACTATTTCATTTTTCATACTTTCATCTATTTTATATCCATCTTGTAAGTATCTTTCTATATTTGATTCAAGGAATAATCTTAAATACATTCTAATATTTAATTTTTTACTTTCAATACTTGGAACTCCACCAGCATATTCTTTTGGAATTGCAATTTCTATTCCCGTATAGTCATTTAAACCCAATTTTTTAGACATATCTATTATTTCTTCAGGTTCTACTTTAACTGTGTGATTTTGATTTGTTGCAAGGTTTTCTCCTAAAACAGTTGTATAGAAATAAAAGTTGCATGAATTTTGTATTGCTTCATACATAGTTTGCGACCCGTGAGCACCTCCAAACATGTTATAAATCCAACAACTAAAATTACGATCCCCAACTTTTTCAGTACCCGCACAATATACAGTAGTATTAGGGTCAACACCTTTTTCTAATGCTGCTAATGCTGTAACCATTTTAAATGTACTACCCGGCTGAACACCTGTTAACATTGCAATATTATAAAGTGGTCTTGGTGCTAATGGGTCTTTTGAATCATTCATCAAGCTATTCCAATCCTCTGTAGAAATACCTGTTGAGAATAAATTTAAGTCATATGATGGAAAATTTGCTAATGCTAAAACTTCACCAGTTTTTATATCTATTGCAACTAACGCACCTGATTTAGCATTTTTATAAGTGTCCACATAATTGAAATTACCCCATTCACTATCAAAAGAACCACCAACTTGAATTTGTTCAAGTCCTCTTTGTAGAGCTTCTTCAGCTGTTTTTTGCAATTTAGAATCAATTGTGAGATATAAATCATTTCCAGGTATGGGCGCTTCATTTGAAACTGATTGAATAGTTTTACCTACATTGTTTACTTCAACAGTTTTCTTACCTTTTGTACCTCTTAAATAAGATTCAAATCTTTCTTCAACTCCTGTTTTTCCTATAATATCATCAGGGCTATATTTTTGTTCAACAACATATTCATTTATTTCATATTCCTGCGAAATTTTACCTAAATATCCTAGTATATGGGCAGCAGAATCAAAATTTGGATAATATCTAAGTGGTTCCATTTCCACATTTATTCCATTCATTTCATGTGATCTTTCAGAAATCATTGCAACAGTTTTCTCTGAAATGCCATAGCACACATCAATTGGATGATATGAAAGATAACTTGTTTTGCTGTATCTTTCTTTTATAACAAGCATATTTCTTAAATCATAATCATCTATACTGCTATCAATTTTTAATTCTTCTCTGATTTTTTGAAAAACTTCTTTTGCTTCATAATTTTCAACATTATCATTTTCTTTTAAATTTAAATTTTTAATTATCCAGTTTCTTTTATTTCTTATAGGGGTATACTCCCATTCAGAAATAGAAATACTTGGATTTTCATATTTTAAAAGTTCAAGCTGAGAATAATATTTAACTGCATCATCAGTTATGACATTGTATAAAATATCATAGTTTCTTACTGCGATTTCTTTTACAAAATCATAAGCAATTGTATTAGCTTCTAAATGAAGTTGATTTAAATATTTATTTTTAACTTCATCATTTGTATATTCAAAAGACCCAAATTCACCATTTTCCTTAAACTCAACAGGTAAATCAGGAAACATTTCTTTTAACCTATCAACAAGTATTTTACCGGGAATAATTTTTTCAGTATTTGATTCATAAATTGTGTTTAACAAATTAGCTATTGAATATTTCATAGTAAGAAATACAAAATCATCCTTAGCATTTGTTGTTTCATTTATTTCCTCATATTTAACATTTAAATCATTTTTTATATTTTTATATTCATCGTCTTGTACAAACGAATAATCCACTAACTTTAAATTATTTAATAAATTTTTACTAGTCAAAAAATCATAAGAAAAACGCCTTATTTTTGAATTAGAAAATAAATTATTTAAATATTTATTTTCTTTAGACATTAATTCTATAATAACGCCTTCAGCAGTTGAATTTTTATTAAGTTCATGTGCTTCAAGCCATTTTTTTACAGGATCAGTTTCTTCCTTGTTTTCTTCATCAGCTTTATTAGCTATTGTAGAATCAGTTGTTTGATTTTTTATTTCAGCATCATTTATATTAGAGTTTTCACCTACTTTTGCAGGTTGTGTTTTAAAAACATATTGTCCATTTACAAAATCAACTGGAATATCTTCTTTATCCTGTTTAATAGCTGTTAAAACTCTAAGCTTAGGATTAAATGCATCTCCATAAACCTCTGTTTGAAAATTTAACCATCCATATAAATTGCTTTTCACTAATTCAATAACTTTTTCTTCAGCAGATTTGTAAGAGCTACCTGTATCTGAGCTTGAAGTTTTTGCAGTGTCAGTATTATCAGGTGCTTTTATTTGAGTTTTTTCGGCTTGTTCATTAATATACTCAAATGTATCTATTTCAATAGGAAATTCATCTATTGGTCGTTCACCATTTTCATCAAGAATTTTAGACAAAGTAAGTGCTACTTCATTAAAATCCTCTTTTTCAATTTGGTCAGTATACATTTGCACAGTAAAACTTGTTATATTATCAGCAAGCAATTCACCATTTCTATCATATATTTTACCTCTTGAAGCTTTTACAGGTATATCCTTTATTTTTTTTACATCTGCAGTTTCTCTATATTCCTGTCCATGAACTATAGTTAATACTGCCATTCTAAAACCTAAAACACATAAAAGCAATACTATTACTGTATAAAGTATATTGTATCTATTTTTAAAGAAATTTTGAAAACCCAATCTTCTACCTCAACTTAATGTATATTCTTAATTTATTTTATATTTAGTTTATTAAACAAATTTACTATAAACTTCATAATTAATATAGTAACCACTGTGTTTAAAAGTATTTCAAATATATTTTTCATGAAAAATACTGATGCACTTTCTATATTATATTTTTGAAAAAATGATATTACATATAAGGAAAAATTCATTACAACTGTTGCTATAAAAACAACTGTACAATACATTGAATAATTTTCTTTATTAATTTCCTCACTAAAATATCCCGCAAGGGCACCAATTATAAAATATATTAATGTATTTACTCCAAATACTTCATAAAACATTATATCATAAAGGATACCTGTAAAAATACCAAGTATACCGCCTATGATACCATTAGTCATAACAGAAAATATTACCACTAAAACCAAAGAAATATTCGGAATTACGCCGAATATATCTAAAAATAAGTTTAAAGAAGTTTGTAATATAAAATTTATAAAAATAATAGCAGCCATTAACCAAATTTTTTTCATATAACTACTATTCCTTTCTACTATTATCTATTTATTTTTAAAACAAAGATTTTATGAAGTTTTGTAAAATCTACAGCTGGATCTACAACAATTTTTTGAGTTGAAACATCCGTTGTTTTAACCACTTCTTTTACTTTTCCAATATATAAATCAGGTAAATATATTTCACCTATACCTGAAGTTACAATGGAATCATCTTGTTTTGATTCAGCTTTTGAATTAAAAAAGTATCCAGTTACAATTCCATCCATACTTCCTTGCAATATTCCACTTTCATCAGAATCAATATCCCTAAAGCTTAATTTACAATTTTCATCGAGAATTGTTACAACATTTGCCCAATTTGAACCTGTTTCAGAAACTATACCAACTAATCCTGTTTGAACCATTCCATCAACAGTTTCAACTGCCTGTATTACAATGTCATTTTCTTTAATTCCATCCTGCTCACCTTTATCAATAGTGAATCTACTAAACCAATTAGAACCATCTAAAGCAACAACTTGACCTATGACATAATCATATTTTAAATTAGATTTCATTTTATACTCTAACTCAAGTGCTTCAGATTTGCTAACTATATTTTGTAATACCCTTACTTGCTCTTGTAATTCATAAACCGTATCCGTTAATAAAATATTTTCTTCCTTCATTTTAACAATATCTTGAACTGAATAAAAAGAACCTGTCAAAGTTTGTCCTATGTTAAAAGAGACCTTTTGGAAACCTGAAATAAGATTTCCAAAAAATCCGTTGTTTTTATTGTCGACTTTGCCAACTGATGACAGTCCAATCAAAATTATTAAAATAAATATACAAAAGAAAAATAAAATTTTGTTTAAATATTTTTTTATAAAATTCATCTTTACTCCATTTTAAAGACTTTCACAAATTTTACCAGCACCGAGTGCTACACATTCTAAAGGATTTTCAGCTATATGCACTTTCAATCCTGTTTCTTTTTCAATATATAAATCTAAACCTTTTAATAAAGCGCCTCCGCCTGTTAAATATATCCCATTTGTAAATAAATCTGCTGCAAGTTCTGGTGGAGTTTTCTCTAAAACTCTTTTAATAGCACTTACTATATTATTAATAGTTTCAATTATAGCTTCTCTAATTTCATCGCTTGTTATAGTCATACTTAAAGGTAATCCTGTAACAATATCTCTTCCTCTAATTTTCATTTCTTTAGAAGAATTATTTTCATCTGAATTTTTTATTGTTGATACA
>JARBUP010000132.1 GCA_029239575.1 Bacillota bacterium | reverse complement strand
TTAGTTAATTTGCAAACAGCATATATCATTAAAAAGGCTTCCGGTATCATTCTTAAAATAAATGATAAAAAATCATGTTGTGACATCTAAAGTCTCTCCTATATCTTATAAGTATTTGTCATATTTTGTTAGATTATATCATTTATTACATAAAAAAACAATATATTTTATTCTAATTAAACTTAATTAATTATAGTTAAATACAATCTTATTCATTAATTTTACGTATTTTATTAACTTTACTTTTAGTTCTACTCTATCACACTCAATATGCAATTAGAATACAATAAATAATATAAATGGATTTTATATTATTTATGGAGGATATAATGAATACAAAACATGATGAAATAAACTTAATAGATATGCTACGAGAAAAAGCAGAAGAAAAGGAACTATCACATGAGTTAAAAACCATTTTTGGTGGGTATACAAAAAAATCTGTACATGACTATATTAATTTTATAAAACAACAACAACAAAGATCAAATGAAACATTTGAAATAAATCTTCAATCATTATTTGCAGAAAAAGAATTGATACAAAATGATAATAACGCTTTAATAGCACGTTTAAACAAAGTTGAAACTTCTTATGATTTATTGTTCAATAATGTTAAAAATTTAAAATTTGTTGATACAGAATATAATGGCATAGATTTTTATAACTTTAAAATTACCATTCAATCATTAGAAAAACAACTTAAAGAAATGGCTGAATCAAATAATTTATTAGAAGAAAAATTTAAAGAATTAAGTAATGAAATAATAGAGCTAAGCAAAAAACTATTATAAAAGAGAGCCTAATTTGTTAGACTCTCTTCTTCAAATATATATTCTTATTTAAAATTTTTATCAAACTCTGCTTTAATAGCCGCTAATTCAGTTGGATTAGTCATTACTCTGTAAGCAGCTATTGCCATCATTTTTCCTGCTAAATGGCTATTGTTCATAGCATATTCTGATTTAGTTACCTCTGCAGCATCATTTGAATGAAGAGCTATAACTTTATCAGCTGATAGAGGGAATCCAAATTGTACTGTAGGAACTACATATGCAATATTTCCAGCATCTGAAGATATCTTCCCCTTCATACCTTATTTTTATAATATAGGAAAGTAGAACTTTCATATATTATAAAAAAATAAATCCAAGCATTTGCCTGGATTTAGATTATTAATAAAGTTTATTTTATTTTGTCTAAAATTTATTCTACAATTATTCCATAATAGAAATAATCCCAACCACCTACTTCTATATATAGCATCATGTTTTCATCAACTATTTTGCTGTTATCCATAGGTTTATCTGTTAAGTAATCTAATATTTGAATTGAATCAAGAGTAGTTTGTGAACTTATAGAACTAATTACCTGTCCTACTGTTGCGCCATTTTTAACAGTTAAATTTAAATATTCATTGTCAACTTCTTTAACTATAGATATATTTTTACTACTCAATCTTGGAACAACTGATATTTTATAATTTTTTTCTATATTTTCAGATTCATTAAATAAGCTTAATACCATTGAATTGTTTACTAAAGTATTGTTTAAAACTATATTTCCATTAACATCCAATACTCTTAATTCATATCCGTCTTTTAAAGGCTTTATAGCTCCTATTAAATCACTTATCTTTACTGTGTCTTTAGTTTCAATAATATAATTTTGTGGATCTTCATTTACATAAGTAACTATGTCTTCATTTAATATTTCTAAATTATCTTCATAGATATAAATTAAAGTTGAAGAAATTTCAGCATTAATTTCTCCTGAAGCATCTATTAATGAATTAGGAGAAATACTTATTTCTTTTGACAATACAGTGTTTGCAGCTAACTCAATTATTACTTCATCATCGAAATCATCACTACTTGATAAATCAACTTTTGCTCCGCCCCATACTTGTCCAGTTAATTTACTAAAATCACTATTATTTGCAAATAACTTACTTACATTTATTTCTTCATCAAATAATAAATATAAATATTTTATTCCGCTTACTTCATAAATTTCAGCAAAAAATAATGTTGGAGGTCCATAATACATAGTTCTGTTTAATATAGTAATTGCTTCAGCACGTTTTATGTTGTTTTGAGGTCTAAAAGTATTGTCAACATCATAACCAATTATTAACTTAGCTTCAGCCGTTGCGCCTACATGTTCTTTTGCCCAATCAGATATTTTATTACTATCTGTAAATACTGATGTGCCTTCTATGTTACCTTCTAACTCCATTAAATTTGAAACTATAATAGCTGCTTGCTCTCTTGTTAGCAAATCTTCTGGTGCAAATTTAGTCGATGACATTCCAGAAATATACCCAGCATTAAATGCTTTTTGAACTTCTTCATAATACCAATCTGTTGGTTTTACATCTGTAAAAGCTATATCAGATTTTTCTGTAAAATCAAACAAACTATTAACCATTGTTACAAATTCAGCTCTTTTTACAAAGCCTTCAGGTTTAAAAGAACCATCTGGATATCCTTCAATATATCCTAAATCAAGCCATGATTGTATGGTATCTTCAGCCCAGTGACCTTCATAATCATTACTTTCAGCAAATGCATTTGTTGGAATCATAACTGTAAATATCATCATGAATACTAACAAAATCGTTATCAATTTCTTAACCATATTAACTCCTATAAACATTTTTTTAATAAATAGGCTATAATTGTAACATTTTTTAGTTAACTTAAGAAGTATTAAATACATACAAAATTGTAAATGAATGGATAATTTTATAGCACCCTAAAAATTTTAATTAAATCGGCGAAAATATAATAGGTGAGGTATTAATTATGAGACAAATTGATGAAAGTGCAATAAAGGCAAAACATGATAAATATCATATTGAAACATTCATTAAAGAACATGAATTTTTTATTTTAAAAACTGCTCATAAAGTTACTGGAAAATATATTACCAAAAGTGATGATCAATGGTCAGTTTCTCTTTCAGCTTTTAATGAGGCAATCTCTGCATACTCTTTTGAAAAAGGTTCCTTTTTATCTTTTTCAGAGTTAGTAATAAAAAGAAGGCTGTATGATTACATAAAAAAACAATCAAAACATTTCTGTGAAGTTGCCATTAGCCCATTTATTTTCGAAAACTCGGATGAAGAAGAAGATTTATCACTAAGACAAGCTGTAATGAGTAAAGTATCAACAAAACAAAATGATGATGCTAAATTAGAAATTGAAGCAATAACATTTACTTTAAAGCAATATGGCTTTTCATTTTATGATTTAATTTCAGTGTCCCCAAAAGCTTTAAAAACTAAAAAATCATGTGCAAAAGCAATTGTTTTTTTATCTGAAAACCAAATTATATTAAATGAAATGAAAAAAACTAAAAATTTACCAATAAAAGCCATAGAAAAAAATTTATGTATACCCCGAAAAGTTTTAGAAAGGCACAGAAAATATATTATAGCAGGTGCAGAGATAATATCCGGATATTATCCAATACTTTCAGAATATTTAAAATTCGTGAAAGAGGAGCTTTAAAATGAATGGTATAGTAATGGAAGTAAGAAAAAATCAAGCAGTAATACTATCTGATGATGGTAATGTTTCAATTATTAATAACAAAAATTATGAATTAGGACAGGTGATTATTATGAAAAAAGACAAAACATTAAATTCAAAATTAGTTAAAAAAGTGGCAGGCATTGCTTCAGTATTTGCATTAGCAGCAGTAAGCAGTTTTGCTTATACAACACCAACAAGCTATGTGAGCTTGGATGTTAACCCTTCAATTGAATATTCTTTAAATATGTTTGATAAAGTTCTTACTGTAACAGCAGTTAATGAAGACGGACAGGAAATTGTAGCAAACCTTGAAGTAAAAAACTTAGAAATTTCTGAAGCTGTACAAAAAACAATTGATAAGCTACTTCAAGAAGGATATATTACAGATGATGAAAATGCTGGAATTGTAATAGCAATCTCAAATGATGATGAAGAAAAATCAGAAGAATTAGCAACTGAATTAGAGCAAGAAACTCAAGAATATATAGATGAAGTAGATGACTCTGAAGAAACTGCAGCTGTTGAAGTTGAAGTTGATGCAATAGGAAAAGCAAGAGTTGAAGAAGCAAAAACATTAGGAGTAACACCAGGAAAATTAAATTTAGTTGAAAAATTAATAGCAAGCTATGGTGATACAAAAGTTAAAGCTGATTACTCTGAAGATGAATTAAAAGACATGCTTAATATGTCTGTAAAAGAAATTAATAAAACAATAAAAGAAAACAGAAAATCTTTATCTTCAATTGAAGCAGTTGATGAAGAAACAACTTTAGAAACTGAAACTGAAGTTACAGATACAGAAGAAACAAATGCAACAACTGAAGATTCTGTTACAACTGATGTTGAATCTAAAAATAAAGAAAAAGCTGTAAAAGAAAAAGTTAATGAAATTAAAGAAAATAACGGAAAATCAAATAAAGCAAATGATTTAGAACAAGACACTGATGAAGATGATGATTCAGTAGTAAAAACAAATAATTCTAAATCAGAAAATACTAAAAAATAAATCCTACTTTAAACAGTCCCAAATATAATGAAATTATCAAAAACATCAATACAATTGTATTGATGTTTTTGATTTTTAATAATTTTTCTCAAATTTCCATGCATCCTTGCACATTTCTACAATTCCTCTTTTGGCTGTCCATCCAAGCTCTTGTTCAGCTTTGCTTGCATTTGCATAACACTCAGCAATATCTCCAGCTCTTCGTTCTACAATTTCATAAGAAACTTCAATATTATTAGCTTCTTCAAATGCTTTTACTAATTGTAAAACAGAAGTACCTTGTCCTGTTCCAAGGTTATAAATATTTATCCCTTCTGATAATTTATTAAGAGCTGAAACATGACCTTCAGCTAAATCGCAAACATGTATATAATCGCGAACACCTGTACCATCAACAGTTGCGTAATCATTTCCAAAAATCTTAAGTTTCTTAAGTTTACCTTTTGCAACTTGGGTTACATATGGCATGAGATTGTTTGGAATTCCATTTGGAGATTCACCAATCAACCCACTTTTATGAGCCCCTACTGGATTAAAATATCTTAATAAAGTAACAGCAAAATTTGAGTTTGCTTTTACAATATCTGTTAAAATTCTTTCACTCATGGCCTTTGTTTCACCATATGGGTTCGTTGTAGGAAGTAAATTCATAGTTTCTACAAAAGGAACTTCATTTTCTCCATAAACTGTTGCAGAAGAAGAAAACACAAATTTAGCTATATTAAATTTTAAGCAAGCTTCAGAAAGAACCATTGTACTCATTAAATTATTATAATAATACATTAAAGGTTTTTCAACTGATTCACCAACTGCCTTTAATCCTGCAAAGTGAATGACTCCATCAATAGAATGATTTAAAAAAACCTCATACACTTTTTGTTTGTCTGTAACATCTATTTCATAAAATAATACTTCTTTATCCGTTTTTCCTGTAATTTGTTTTATTTTATCTATAGCTTCAGCTTTGCTATTGCATAAATTATCAGCAACTATAACTGAATGCCCTGCCTCAAGTAAAGCTACACAAGTGTGCGAACCTATATATCCAGCTCCCCCGGCAACTAATATATTCATATATGTACCCCTTTTTTAGATATAATTTTTATGTTATCCATAATTACAATGGACCTATATTAAAGCAATTATATCATAAATTCATTTATATTACGATATGAAAATAATCGCGTTTTTTAGACGCGATTATTATTTAAACTATTTACCTATAGAAATACTCATACTATTACCATACCAATTAACTTTATATCCAAAAGTTTCTGCGACTAAACGAAGTGGAACATAAACCCCATTATAATCAACTGTAATTATTTCGACTTTGTCAGTACCCTTTTCAGCTATGTGCTAAAACTGTTGTATATTGTAGATTTAAAATCATTAATCTACATTGTGAATTCCCTTATATTTTATTATCTTCTCTTTTGGTTCAGCTAAAATAAAAACGACTTGTGGACTACTCCTCAAGTCGTTTAAAAAAATTATTATTTATTTAATTTAATGTCATTATTAATTTCTAACTCCATTATATACCTATCATGAGACTTCCCATATTCATCTTTATTCATTTCAATTATTTCAAATCCTATTTTATCTTTATATAATTTAATAGCACCTGCATTTTCAGTATCCACTGTTAAACCTACTCTTTTAAAACCTTGCTCTTCAATATTTTTTAATATAACTTTTAAAAAATAGAATCCCAATCCTTGACCTTGTAAACTTTCTGCAATTGCATAATCAAAAAGATATACTTTTTCGCTGTCTTCCCAATCCCTCATTAATATAGCTAATCCAACAATATTCTTTTTATCCTCTTCTTTAAGAACAAAAACATTCCCATGTCTTATTTGAGGAACAAGTCCCCACTCATCCATTCCTAATTCACCAAATACATTTAGTCCGAAATCAACTAATCTTCTTAGGAACTGGTTGCTGTAGTCTTGAACAAGAAAAACAGTTAGGTGGCCAATATCTCCTTCTAAATTTTCAATTGCTTTTTTAGGTAAACTTCTTATCTTTTCTAATTGCAAAACAATTCCTCCAATATTAATTGAAATTTATTATATAGTATATACTTTTTAAGTTTTTTTACTTATATTTTTCTTTTTAATTTAAAATTTTAAACAAAAATTTATGGACGCACCTTTTTAAACCTATAAAATATATTTCAATATCAATTGTAATAATTTACTTGAACCATTATATATTTAATAGTATTATAAATAAAATTATTAATCTTTAGATATATTATAAAATAAGGGGGATTATATGGACAAACAAAACATAGTAAAAATAGCTTCTGAATTTATTAAAACATCTGAATTAAATTATATTTCAAATGAAAATGCAATATCTGAAGAACTTGTGGGAATGAAAATATTTGAAGAACCAATATTTGCTTTTGGTTCAGCTGATGATGAAAATTTTAAATTACTGAAATATCCTAACGCTATTGGAGAGCATTTCTTACTTCCTAATGAATGGCTTCCTAATGCTAAAACAGTTATAACATTTTTCTTGCCATTTACAGATGAAGTTATAAAAGGAAATAAGAAAGATAAAAAGTGGCCTTCCAACCAATGGCTCCATGGGCGTATAGAAGGTCAAGTTTTAGTTAAAAATTTATGTTTGTTTATAAACTCAAAACTAAATGAAGCTAATTATGAAAGTATTATCCCTACTTTAGATAATAGATTTTGGTCTTCTACTGAAAGTGAAACTAAAAAATCATTTTCAAGTAATTGGTCAGAAAGACATGCTGCGTTTGTATGCGGACTTGGAACTTTTGGTTTATCAAAAGGGATTATAACTGAAAAAGGAATGGCAGGTAGATTAGGAAGTATAATTACGAAAGTACAACTAATACCTGATAATAAAAATTATACTGATATATATGAATATTGTACCATGTGCGGTGCATGTGTAAAAAGTTGCCCAGTTGATGCAATATCTATAATAAATGGAAAAGACCATAAAAAATGCTCTGATTTTTTAGATTTAACATCTGAAAAATATAAACCACGATATGGTTGTGGTAAATGCCAAGTATCTGTACCTTGCGAAAGA
>JARBUP010000131.1 GCA_029239575.1 Bacillota bacterium | reverse complement strand
TTATTATACTAAGAAAAAAAGCGGCATCACCGTAAAGTACGAGTAAATCAAAAGTACTAAGGGGACGATCCCGCTGCGAAATGGTCTTGTTCGCAAAAGTGGTGCGTCCCCAAAAAGAACATTAGAAACACTAAATTTTTTAGTGTTTTTTCTTTTAAATTTAAGAACCCATTTCAATTTTCTTATAACTACAATTTAAATTAAATCCATCTTTAGTTATCTCATCAATCTCATTAAAGCAAGCTTCTATTTCCTGCTGTGTTTTCACTTCAAATCCATGATTATTATTAATATAAAATTTATCTTTACCTAATTGCTTTTGTTCTTCAACAAATTCTTGATGTTTTTTTATTCTATCTTCAATATATTTGTTTAATTGTTTCTTTATTTTAACAGTATCATTAAACATATTTTCACATAATGAAAACTCTATTTCAGTTCCCACACTATTTCTTTCCGATAACAAAGATGCAAGCAAAGTTGTTCCAGTTCCAGTAAATGGGTCCAATACAGTGTCTTTTTTAACCGAATACATATTTATTAATCTATATGCTATTTCAAATGGAAATGCTCCACTTCTCTGCCTTGAATTTTCTATTTTCATTTTTTGTGCAGTTCCGCTTAAACTCCAAATATCTGAAAACCATACATTTCTTTCTTCCCAAAAATAAGCACTTTGACGCCTGTTTGTTTTTTCTTCTAATTTCTTAAACTCACGCTTAAGTCCTTTTCTCAGAATTAAAATATATTCATGTTCATAAGTTACATATGCTCCAGGTGGATACATACCTGATCCCATAAATTTATTTGGAGCATTAGTTTGTTTTCTCCAAATTATATCTGGTAAAACAGAATAACCATGTTTCATAAAAAAACTTAAAATCCTTGCGTGATTAGAAAATAATCTAAAGTTTCCATTGCAATTTTTAGTTGCGTCGCCTATGTTGATACATGCTATACCACCATCTATCAATACTCTGTCAACTTCATTCCATACTTGATCCAATACTTCATGCATTCCATCAAATGCAGCATCATAATCCTTATTTTCCAAAGAAAATTTAACTTTATCGCTTTGTTCGGAAAAACTATTATCCCACATTTCAATCATTGGATATGGCGGTGATGTTACAACTAATGCTATTGATTTATCTTTAATTTCAGCCATATTTGCAGCTGACGTATTTATTATTTTATGAGTAGTCATTTTTCCTCCAAATTTTATTATATTATATATCAAATTTAAAGTTAATACAAGAATTGACTAATGCATTATTTTATTTTAGCTTTAATAATATGCATAAATTTTAAATAAATAAGAAATTTTAATATAGTTGAAGTTTCTGTAAATTTTGTATATAATATATGTATGCAAGATAATTCTATGATGAGGTGATTAGTATGACATTGGGTGAAAAATTAAGAAGCATCAGAAAAGAAAATAATTTAACCAAGCAAGAATTAAGCGAAGCTATAAATGTACCAAGAGAAAGAATTAAATTATATGAATCAGGTGGAGAAGCACCATCAGATTTTTATTTAGCTGCATTTGCACAACATTTTCATTTAGACCCTGTAGATTTAATAATTTTAAAATGATTTAAATTTATTAATTTAATTACATAATTTTGTAAATTCCTTGCACTATTTTATATGCGATGTTAAAATAATGACAAATAACGCTGAAAAATAGCAAGGATTACATTAAATTTCCTTGTTTAATTACGAGGATTTTTTTTGCTATAAATCAAGCATTATATAAGTAAAAGTGGAGGAAAGAAATGAAAAAATTAAGTTTATTGTTAGTTTTAATAATTGTATTAAGCTTATTTGCAGGTTGCAGTTCGAAAGAAACTCAAACTGAAGTACCTAAAGAAAAAGTAAATGTAACCATTGCAGGATTAAAAGGACCTACTTCAATAGGTATGATTAAAATGATAGATGAAAAAGCATTGAATTCAGATGAATACAATGTTTCATATGTTGCTGAAAGTGCTCCCGATGCTTTGACAGGAAAAATAATAAACGGTGAAATTCAAATTTCTTCTGTACCAATAAATCTTGCTTCTGTTTTATATAATAAAACAGGTGGCAAAGTACAAATAATGGCAGTAAATACTGTTGGAAATTTATACATAGTTGGAACTGAAGAAATATCAAACATATCTGACTTACAAGGAAAAACACTTGGAATGAGTGCTAAAGGTTCAACTCCAGACTATGCAATGAATTATATATTGAAACAAAATAATCTTGAAGGAAAAGTTAATTTAGAATATGAATTAGACCATGCTACATTAGCACAAAAAGTTATAGCAGGGGATTCAAAAGTTGCATTACTTCCTCAACCATTTGTTACACAAACTTCTATGAAAAATCAAAATGCAAAAATGTTGATTGATTTAAATGAATCATGGAAAGAAGCAACCCAAGGAAAAAGCGAATTATTTACAGGATGTATTGTTGTAAACAAGCAATTTGCAGAAAACAATAAGCAATTTGTTCAAGAATTTTTAAAACAGTATGAAGAATCTGTAACATATGTAAATGAAAATGCAGCCGAAGCATCTATATTAGTTGAGAAAAATGAAATAATGCCAAATGCAGCATTAATTGAAAAAGCAATCCCTTATTGCGGAATTACTTATAAAAATGCAGTTGACAACAAAGAAAGTATTAATGCATTTTATCAAATATTATTTGATTCAAACCCTGCTTCTATAGGTGGAAAAATGCCTGATAACAACTTCTATTACACTATAAAGCCTTGATTTTAAAGGCTTTTTTCTTTTGACAACAATCTATATTTTAGTTTTATATTTGTTCATTGTGTAATATAAATATATTACCAACCACTTACATTTATTAAAACTATAAGTTACTATACTGCTTATTAATTTTTCAAATTATATTAATATATCTACTTGATGAATTTTTTAAATGCTGTATTTTTCAATTATATTTTTAACTATATCAGAGAGTTCATTAAAAATATTTTTTAAATTGTTTGAATTTAGACCAATAATATCTATATTGCACTTGTTTACAGGCAGAATAATTTTTTTTGCATCACTGCTTGTAATAGCTTCAGCCATTTTTGGGGTTATTTCTCCCATCATAGAATTAGCAGCTATTATTGCTAAAGGTCCAATTATTAAATCAGCTTTATGACTCATAAAAATTATTGCATTTTCACCTGTTGCACCATTATCTGCACCGCTTTTCAACATGCTTGATGTAGCTTGTGAATTTGTTCCCAAAGCAATTATTTCAATGTCTTTATTTTTTAAAAGTTTTAACTTTTCTATAACTTGGCATCCTATTCCTCCACCTTTTCCATCTATTACAACAATTTTCATATAGACCTCCGATCAATATCTTTCCTTCATAACTTAAGATTTCTACATTTCCATAATGTTCAAATCTGTTTCTTAGGCTAAGAGGACCCCATCTTCTTACATATATATAATTTTTAAATATTATTCAATTTTTAATTCATACGCTTTAGTGTACATTTCCTCCCAAGTCTGAAAGACTGTTTTCCCTTTAACACAACAATCAAAAGCCTTTCTGTCCTCAACTATAAAATCTGCTTTCCAATTCACAAAAACTGCTCCTGAGAAGGTAAATTCTTCAAATGTTTCAAATTTAGTGTATGTTCTCATAAATTCATCATTAAATAGTAAATGTAATTCTTCTATAGATTCATATAAAGCTACCATTCTAGTATATGCATTTGAGGTAGCACATGTATTCATATCCCGCATCCTCCTACTTCACAAATTAGCAATATGCAAGGCAAATTCGACTAAAATTTGCCTTGCTTTAATCTAATATTTTAGAGTCTATCTAAGGCTTTTGCAACCTTAATTAACCCCTCATTTAAGTTTTTTTGCCTTAATAAAATTTCATCATCAGTCCAATCCTGCAATCCACTTTTAGTTTTAAAACCAAGCTTTCCCTCAGCAATTTTCTCACTCAATATAGCTAAAGGTTTATGCGAATCATCTAAGTGTGGAAATAAATAACTATGAATGGAATAAGTTAAATCTAATCCACCCATATCCATCACCTCCATCGGCGCTGAGATAGCAAGTCTCATTCCAAATCCGTATTTTATTGCATCATCTACATCTTTGGGATCAGCAATACCATTTTCTACAATAGACAAAGCTTCTCTAAACAATGAATGCTGCATTCTATTAGCAAGGAATCCTGGAACATCCTTCTTTACCAGTACAGGCTTCTTACCTGCCTTTTCAAGTAATTTAAAAGTCTTCATCACTGTTTCGTCTGAAACAAATTCAGTCTTTATGACTTCAACTAATGGAACTAAATATGCTGGATTCCAATAGTGAGTTCCAACTATTCTTTCTTTATGTATAGCCTTTTCAGCAATTTGCGTAATACTAATAGCTGATGTATTTGAAGCCAAAATTACACTTGGTTTGCAAATCTTATCAAGTTTCTCAAAATAATTTTGTTTTACGTCCAAATCTTCAACAATGCATTCAAATATGATGTCTGCAAAGTCCGCTGCTTCTTCTAAACTTTCTGTAAAACTTATTCTATCTAATATTATTGATATTTCGTCTTTACTTATTACTTGGTTTTCAGATAAAACTTCCAAATTAGTTGTTAAAACTTCAAGGGCATTTCCACGTTTTTTGTCATCAAAAACATATATTACCTTTACTTGATATCCTTTGGTTGCAAAAAGTTGTGCGATACCAAGCCCCATCTTTCCTGCACCAAGTACAGAAATATTATTGCATTCATTCATGATTAATAAACGCCCCACTTATACACTCTGTCAGGAATCTCGTTCATATCATCTTCATCTATAAATGCAACCATTCTAACTATTGAACCATCGCCCTTCCACCATCTTAGTGGAAATGCAGCTATTGTACATCTCTTTCCTGTTACCTTTTCTATATCTCCACCTACATTTTCAAATCCCATTACATCATTACCTAAAAGAATGGTATGTACTGGTTCCCATTCAGGAAAATCTTCGATAGGAGGATGTCCAAACATTTCAGTATATTCTTTTACCAATCTTGGAACAAAAGGACCTGGACCATGATCAATCATATATGTGTAGCACGGATGATCAAGAGCTTGACAGTCTATACCAAGTGCCTTTACCTTTTTATTAACCAACCACTGTGCTGCAGCAATGCTTAATCCTGGACTGTACATAAAGTAATCATCATTTTCTCCCCATCTCTTGTGAGAACCTGTGTTAATAATAACAATATCACCTTCTCTGATTTCAGGCTGTGCTGCTTCCAATTCCTCAGGAGTGATTAGTTCCCACTTACCTTTAGGTATACTCACAACTACTGCTTCTCCATAATATTTCTCTAATGGAACTTCGTGAGTGTATGCTGTTTCAGGAATTACGTGTGCCGGTGAATCAGCATGAGTACTGTTATGCATGTGAAAGTTATTAAATGTCTGAAGTAATCTGTAATGCATTGGCATATGATTAATTCTGTCAATATGAAAATCTCCACCTGAAGGCCATATTGGATTTCCTTGACCGAACGGATGTGATAAGTCAACTAATTTTGTTTTGCCCATTTTATTTCTCCTTTGATAATAAATTATAAATCAATATCTATTGTAATGTAGTATTGTTTGTAAATATATATAGCAAATACCATGCCAAATTTAAATGGCTATATTTCAGGAAATTATTATATTGTTGCATATAATTTGTTGCATCAGCGGAAATTATTGCATTATTGCAACAAACTTGATATTTACTCTACAATTTGATATACTGAAATGTAATAACTTCATACGGAGGTAACTTATTAATGGATCAAGTGTTAGCAATCTGTAAGGTAAGAGAAAAATTAAAGATTTTAGAAGAGCAACTGCAGGACTGCGCTTCAAAAGCTTCAGTAAGGGAAATTTTTGACGACTTAGGTGCTTTTTTAGATAAAGATATTGATTTTAAAGAAGTAGTTGATAGTTTAGATGATAGTATTTTTATAACAAATAATGAAGGTTTAGTACTATATGTTAATCCAGCTTATGAAAAAAACACAGGCGTACAAACTTATGAAGTATTAAACAAATATGTCTCTGACTTAGTTGCTAATAAAGTTTTTACTGGCGGCGCAAGCCTAGATGTAATTAAACACAAGAAAAAAGCCTTTAGACTCTCTACTACATTTCGTTCTACTCCTCCGCTTATCGGATATGCAGTTGGTGTTCCTATTTTTGATAAAGAAAACAAATTGAGGCAAGTTGTTGTAAGCAGTCGGTCAATACTTTCACTAAGTGCACTTCAAGAAGATTATGAAAGCTTTCTTAGTGAAATAAATAAAATTCATACACCATCCACTATTAGAATTATAGATAATTTAGCAAATGAAGAGCCTTCCCATTTAATAGGATCTTCTCAAGCATTAAAAAAAGTCTGGTCAATTATTGAACGTGTTGCTGACACGGATGCTACTGTATTAATAACTGGCGAATCAGGTGTAGGAAAAGAAATAGTTGCTGATGAAATATATAAAAAAAGTTGCAGAAACGGAAAGCCTTATATTAAAGTTAACTGTGCCTCAATTCCTTCAAATTTACTTGAGTCAGAACTATTTGGCTATGAAAAAGGAGCTTTTTCCGGTGCAAATATAACTGGAAAACAAGGTTTATTTGAAATGGCCAATAATGGTACTTTGCTATTGGATGAAATTGGAGATATGTCAATGGATTTACAAGTAAAATTACTCCGTGCAATTCAAAATAAAGAAATAACCAAAATTGGTGGTACAAAAACCATTTCGTTAGATATTAGATTTATTGCCTTAACCAATAGTAATTTAAAACAAAAAATTTTATGCGGTGAATTTAGAAGTGATTTATATTATAGATTGAGTGTTATCCCTATTCAAATTCCATCTCTGCGAGATCGTATTTCTGATATACAGCAACTTTGCGTACACTTTATTTCACAATACTCAAAGAAACATGGAAGATATATTTCTTTAACAAAGAATCAACTTAACTTGTTAGAATTATATAGTTGGCCAGGCAACATCCGCGAATTAGAAAACGTAATAGAATATTTAACAATCTGTAGTTCCGGTACAGGAGAGGTTGAGGATGATATGATTAAAGGATTATTATCCACTACGGTTGAAAATCCAATGCCATACTCTTCTAATTTAAGCAATACCATAGAGTATCATGAAAAAGAAATGATTGAAGATGTATTAAGAACAACTAAAAACCTAAGAGAAGCGGGTGTTCTTCTAAATATCAACGCCTCAACTGTTTCACGTAAAATTAAGCTGTATAATATAGATTATTTGGCAATAAAAAAAACTAAGCAACAAAAGAATTAGTTAATTAAGATATTATTTTATATAAATTACTGCCGACATAATTCAAAATTTAAATAAATTGTATCTTTGGGCTTTAAAATTTATTCTATGATAAAAACCCGATAATAAGATTTTATCTTTTTATCGGGTTTTTTATTAATGCCCTTTTAGTTTTTTGCCATTAGTTTTTACCTTATATACTTTGAATTAAAATATATTCAAAGTTTTTATAATTACTTTAATGCCAATATCTCCCTTGCCTCATCAGGTGTGGCAATTGTTTTGTTCATCTCGTGTGCTAATCTTTTAACCCTCTCTACAAAATCTACATTTGATTCTGCTAATTGTCCATAATGGTAAAAT
>JARBUP010000130.1 GCA_029239575.1 Bacillota bacterium | reverse complement strand
TTAGAAAGTTCATTAAATTTATTGTTTGTACCTAACACTTTTATTATTTTTATAATTTTACTTTTATTTTTTTTATTGTCTTCAATTAATTTTAGAGTTTCAATTAAAGGATAACCTATAAAATTATCCATTGTAATTAAACCTCTAAAATTTCTTTTTCTTTATCTTTATAAATATCTTCTACAAATTTTCCATATTTGTCAGTTAGCTTTTGCATATCTTCTTCAGCTTTTTTAAGGTCATCCTTAGTTATTTCTGAGTTTTTTTCTAACTTTTTAAATTCTTCGTTTGCATCTCTTCTTAAATTTCTAATTGCAACTTTAGCATTTTCAGTTTCTTTTTTAACAAGTTTTAAAAGATCTCTTCTTCTATCTTCCGTTAATTGAGGCATTATAAGTCTAATAACTTTACCATCATTAGAAGGAGTTACACCTAAATCTGATCCGAGTATTGCTTTTTCAATTTCTTTAATCAGCGTTGCATCCCATGGCTGAATTATAAGCGCTCTAGGTTCTGGTACAGAAATATTGGCAACTTGGTTTAATGGTGTCATAGCTCCATAGTAGCTAATTTGAATTTTATCAACTAATTTTGGATTTGCTTTACCTGCTCTAATACCAGCAAGATCTTCTTTTAGAAAATTAATTGATTTTCTCATATGTTCTTCTGATTTTGTTATTATATCTTTATACATGCTATACCTCCTTAATTATTGTTCCTATATTTTCTCCCATAACTATTTTTTCGATATTACTTGGTTCTTCAATACCAAAAACTAATATAGGAATTTTATTGTCCATACAAAGTGATGTTGCAGTTGAATCCATAATTTTAAGTTTTTTATTAAGAACATCTATATATTTTAATTCTTCATATTTATTAGCATCAGGATTTTTATTTGGATCATCTGAATAAACACC
Source organism: Bacillota bacterium (assembly GCA_029239575.1). Lineage (GTDB taxonomy): Bacteria > Bacillota > Clostridia > Tissierellales > Sedimentibacteraceae > Sedimentibacter. The sequence goes on along the minus strand of JARBUP010000130.1, from coordinate 6,808 downwards.
ATCAACACCATTTTTAGCAAGGAGAATTATGTCAGCATTAATTTCTGCTGCTCTTAAAGCTGCTGTTGTATCAGTTGAAAAATATGGATTTCCAGATCCACCTGAAAAAATAACAACTCTTCCTTTTTCTAAATGTCTAACTGCTTTTCTTCTGATGAAAGGTTCTGCAATTTGTCTCATTTCAATAGAAGTTTGAACTCTCGTTTCAACTCCTATTTTTTCTAATGCATCTTGGAATGCTAAACTGTTTATTATAGTTCCAAGCATGCCCATATAATCAGAAGTAGTTCTGTCCATATCTTTTGCAGAGGCGCCTCTCCAGAAATTTCCGCCGCCTACAACTATGGCAACTTCAACGCCTAATTTATTGATATTTTTTATAACATTAGAAATTTTATTAATTACATCTTCATTTATTCCATGACCAGCTCCACCAGCTAAAGCTTCGCCGCTTACTTTTAATACTACTCTTTTATATTTGCATTTGAAGTCCACTTGCTCCTCCTAAAAGTCTTATTTGAATTAATGGAGAACTGAACAGTTCTCCATTATATATTCTCCTAAAAAATTTACATAATTATAAATTATTTACTATTAACGACCTATTTGTTTTGCAACTTCATCAGCAAAATTTTCTGATTTCTTTTCAATACCTTCGCCAACTTCAAATCTTTCTACAGATACAAGTTTAACATCTTTTCCTAATTTAGCAGCTGTATTAGCAATAACTTTTTTAACTGTTAAATCTCCATCTTTTACAAATGCTTGTTCTAATAAACAAACTTCTTTTAATTCTTTTTGAAGTCTTCCTTCAACCATTTTTTCAACTATATTTTGTGGTTTTCCTTCATTTAATGCTTGAGCAACAAGAATTTCTCTTTCATGAGCTATAAATTCTTGATCAACATCATCTACAGAAATGTATTTTGGTTTCATAGCTGCAACTTGCATTGCAAGATCTTTTCCAAGCTCGATTAAAGCTGCTTGATCTCCTTCTGATTCAAGAGTAACTATAACAGATATTTTTCCTCCACCATGTATGTAAGGAACAACTGCTCCGTTAGCAACTTCTTGAACTGCAAATCTTCTAATACTCATGTTTTCGCCGATTTTAGCAATTTTTGTTGTTAATTCATCTTGAACTGATTTACCGTCAGCTATTTCAGTAGCTTTTAAAGCTTCAACATCTGCTGGTTTTTTATCAAGAGCAACTTGTGCTACATCTGATACTAATTGAATAAATTCTGCATTTTTTGCAACGAAATCTGTTTCTGAGTTTACTTCTAATACAACACCTTTTTTATTATCTCCTGATACTAATGCAGTTGTAAGACCTTCAGCTACTATTCTGTCTGATTTCTTAGCTGCTTGAGAAAGTCCTTTTTCTCTTAAAAAGTCAACTGCTTTATCCATATCTCCAGCTGTTTCATTTAAAGCTTTTTTACAATCCATCATTCCTGCATTTGTTTTTTCTCTTAACTCTTTTACCATTGCTGCTGTAATTACCATTATATTTTCCTCCATAATTTAAAAAAGCAAGGCGTAAGGAAAAACTTCCTAACCCCTTACTTATATTATTTATTTTATATTTTGTTTTTATTATTTAATTATTAAATATTATTCTTCAACTTTATCAAGTTCTTCAGATGATAAATCATCTTCAACAACTTCTTCAGTTAATTGAACGCCTTGTCTTCCTTCTAAAACAGCATCAGCTATTGTAGCAGTCAATAATTTAACAGCTCTTATAGCATCGTCATTTCCAGGAATTACGTAATCAACTTCATCAGGATCACAGTTTGTATCAACTATAGCTACAACTGGAATTCCTAATATATGAGCTTCTTGAAGAGCAATTTTTTCTTTTCTTGGGTCAACTACAAATATAGCGCCAGGAAGTTTTTCCATGTTTTGGATTCCGCCTAAGAATTTTTCAAGTTTCTCAGCTTCACCTTTTAATTTTATAACTTCTTTTTTAGGTAGAAGAGCAAATGTACCATCTTCTTCCATAGCTTTTAATTTGTTTAATTTTTCAATTCTTTTTCTGATTGTTTGGTAATTTGTTAACATACCACCCAACCATCTTTGGCTTACAAAGTGCATTCCGCATCTTGCAGCTTCTGATTTAGTAGCTTCTTGAGCTTGTTTTTTAGTTCCAACGAATAATACTTCGTCTCCATTTGCTACAACTTCTTTAATAAAGTTATAAGCTTGATCTACTTTATCACTTGTTTTTTGTAAGTCAATTATGTAGATACCATTTCTTTCTGTAAAAATGTACTCAGCCATTTTAGGGTTCCATCTTCTTGTCTGGTGACCGAAGTGTACTCCTGCTTCGAGCAATTTCTTCATATTAATTATTGCCATGTTAATTTCCTCCTTTTGTTTTACCTCCAAAAATCTTCACTTCAAACAAAAGACCAAATAAATTTGGCACAACTCTTGTTCAATCAGATTCAGTGCGTAATTGTCTTTAGTATATCATAGCCAATTTTATTTGGCAACAAAAAAATTACAATTTTCTATAAAATTATTGTTCTTATACTTTTATTTTTCTTCTTTTCCACAATTTTTATTTGTACACACTAATTTTTCATTCTTTTTAACTAACATACTACTACATATTTGACATTTCTCATTTGTTGGCTCATTCCATGTAACAAACTTGCAATCAGGATAATTTGAACATCCAAAAAATCTTCTTCCTGATTTATTAAATTTAATAGCTAATTTGTTGTTGCACATAGGACAATTCACATCTATTTCATGAATAATTGGTTTTGTATTTTTACATTCAGGATAATTAGAACATGCTAAAAATGCTCCGAACCTACCTTTTCTTTTTACCATTTTCTTTCCGCATTTATCACAATCTATATCAGTTTCTTCAACGGATTCTTTATCTTTTAATGGTTTAGTGTTTTTACATTCAGGGTAGTTAGGACATGCAAGGAATTTTCCATACCTTCCTTTTTTAATTACCATGAATTCACCACAATTGTCACATTTAACATCACTTACTTCGTCTTTGATTTCAATTTTTTCCATTTCCTTTTCAGCTACGTCAAGGTGAACTTTAAATTCTTTATAAAAATTATTTATTATTTCATGCCAGTCAACTTTACCTGAAGCAATTTCATCTAAATTATTTTCCATTTCAGCAGTGAATTTATTATTTATAATAGTAGAAAAATATTTTTCCAACATTTCTGTAACTAAAAACCCCATGTCAGTTGGAAGCAAAGATCCTTTATCCTTAACAACATATTCTCTTGAAGTAATTGTTGTTATAGTAGGTGCATATGTACTAGGACGTCCTATTCCCATTACTTCCATTGCTTTAATTAATGTAGCTTCATTATATCTTGAAGGTGGTTGTGTAAAATGCTGTTCTTTATCTATTTTATTAATATCTAATTCTTCATTTTCATTAATTTCAGGCAATACTTTATCATCAGTTCCATCAGAATATTGATAAACTTTTTTATATCCATCAAAAATAAGAATGGATCCACTTGTTTTAAAAATATTATTATTTGAATTAAATGTTATTGTAGTTATGTTATATAAAGCATCGGCCATTTGACACGAAACAAATCTTTTCCATATTAAACTATATAATTTATATTGATCAGCTGTTAAATTTTCTTTTATTTTTTCAGGATCCCTATCCAAAGAAGTTGGTCTTATAGCTTCATGGGCATCTTGTACTTTAACATCTGGTTTTTTTGCTTTAGTATAAACTCTACTAAAATAATATTTTTCACCAAAATTTTGAATTATATAATCTTTTGCACTTTCCATTGCTTCATCTGATAATCTAAATGAGTCCGTTCTAATATAAGTAACTAAACCAACGCTTCCTTCTCCCTTTATACTTATTCCTTCATATAACTGTTGAGCAACCATCATGGTTTTTTTAGAAGTAAAATTTAGCTTTCTATTAGCTTCTTGTTGAAGACTTGATGTTGTAAAAGGAGCATATGGTTTTTTAGATTTCTCATGTTTTTCTATATCATAAACAGATATTTTTTTATCATCCATGCTATTTAAAATAGCATTTACTTCATCTTCATTTTTAATTTTTACTTTTTTAATTTTTTCATTTTCTAACGTTCCATAATATTTTGCAACTATTTTTTTTCTTGATTTAAGTAAATTTAAATCCAAAGTCCAATATTCTTCTGTTTGAAAATTATTTATTTCTCTTTCTCTATCAATTATAAGTTTTAATGCTACTGATTGAACTCTTCCAGCGCTTAAACCTTTTTCGATTTTTTTCCATAACAAAGGACTTATATTATATCCAACCAATCTATCTAAAACACGCCTTGCTTGTTGCGCATCAACTAAATCCACATTTATTTTCCTTGGATTTTTAGAAGCATCTTTTATTGCTTTTTTTGTTATTTCATTAAATTCAATACGTATATTTTTGCTTTCATCTAATTTTAAAATTTTCGCTAAATGCCAAGATATAGCTTCACCTTCACGGTCAGGGTCAGTTGCTAAATAAACATTATCAGCTTTTTTAGCTTCTTTTTTTAATTCTTTTATTACATCACCCTTGCCCCTGATTGTTATATAATTAGGTTCAAAATTATTATCTACATCAATGCCAAGCTTGCTTTTGGGTAAATCACGAACATGTCCTACAGAAGCTTTTACAGTATAATTAGGCCCTAAAAACTTTCCAATGGTCTTTGCTTTTGCTGGTGATTCAACTATTAACAAATTCTTCATTATTCCTCCAATACCGATTATGTATTTGCAACAGTGTTTTTAATATCATTCTATGCATAATTTTTACTATCAGTACTTGTATACCTTATAATACAATTTTTTATTTGTCAATACTTCCTTATTTTAAAAATTAATTTAATCCCATGTTTTTACTTAAAAAACTTTCTAAAAATGCAAAAGAGCTTGCATTATAAATATGCAAACTCTTGAAAAATATACCTTTTAACTTTTAGTCTCTATTCATAAAATCAGGTTTAGGCATAATGAATAATTTTGGCTCTTGTAAATAATCCTGTACTATTCTTAATGCTTCACCAAATCTTTGGTAATGTACAACTTCTCTTTCTCTTAAAAATTTAAGAGGTTCAATAACGTCAGGATCATCTGCCATATTAATTAACCATTCATATGTTCCCCTTGCTTTTTGTTCAGCTGCTAAGTTTTCAGTAAGGTCAACTATTGGATCTCCTTTTACCTGTAGGACTGCTGCCGTAAAAGGTGTACCTGCTGCACTTTGTGGATAAACACCTTTACCATGATCAGTATAGTAAGCTCCTGCTCCTGCTCTTTCTATTTCTTCTGGAGTAGCATTTTTCATTAACTGATAAACCATTGAACCAACCATTTCAAGGTGTGCTAATTCTTATGCACCCAAGTGTTATCAGTTATACGTTTTATACTATTATAATATTTAATTAAGCAATTAGAATAATATTAGTTTTTATAAACCACAAAATCGCCGCCGTAAATGCCATAGAAATGTAGCATTATGTGCATAAAGTGGTATTAATTATAAATGCTATTAGATTATACCTTATTGGAATAACATTATAATCGAAACAACTTATTTCAAGATCAAAATGGACAAATTATTATATACGAATATGGTAATTTAGAGATTAATAAGAAAAATGAAATTGGAATTTCTTTTTGTTACGCATGTGAAAAAATCATTTATGGTGTGATGAATTTATTATATTTATACTACGTTTTCTGTACTGGTATTTATTTTTAAATGGTTTAAATTTAAAAGCCCATCTTCTGAATATTGGAAGGTGGCTACCTTTATTATTTTTGCTTTATATGTAGTTCCCTTGTCGCTATATGATATTGTAATTCTAAAGTTACAAATTATAATGATTCTATATTTATAGAACTTGTTAAATCACTTAAAACCACTTATTTCATAATTTGTGATAATTTGTGATAATTTGTTATATTTTGTAATATTTTGTTGCGTTTTATTAAAATATTTTGTATATTATTAATAAATAGAATAAAGCAAGCAGAAGTTCAATGACTTAATAATATTAATTATACAGTTTACAATAGATTAACAAGGTCCTAATGCGCAATTTATTTATGATATATCAAAATAGGAGATAAAAATGACTATATCAATAAAAAATATAATAAAAGAAATGAAAAAAGAATATAATTTAAATCATTTAAAAGAAAATATAATTTATAGCAAGCAATTAAATCATAGTATTATTGATGAAACAATTCAAGATATCAAAGAAGAAGAATTGCTAAAGAAAATAAAATATATTGCTACTCATGATGAATTAACAGGACTTTATAATCGTTTTTATTTTAATAAACAATTAGAAAATCTATGTCAACTTGCTAAGGAAAAACAAACTTCCTTTGCAGTAATTCGATTAAATATTAATGGTTTTAAATATATAAATAATGCCTTAGGGTACCAATTAGGAGACCGAGTAATTATTCAAATAGCTCAAATATTGAACAATTTTTTGGGTGATAATTGCATTATAGGCCGAAATGATGGAATTTCATTTGGTATCATAATAGAAGAAATAAATAATATAGAAAAATACGAAAAAATAGCAAAGGATATTATTGACTTATTTTTATATCCAATTAAGATAGATAATTATGAATTAAATGTGAATTTAAATTTGGGAGTAAGCATCTATCCAGATGATGCACAAGATGCTGATTCTATTTTAAAATATGCAAACATTTCCTTGCATCGAGCAAAACAAGAAGGTATTAATACCTTTGAATTTTACTCGCCTAATATAGATATACATAATTA
>JARBUP010000129.1 GCA_029239575.1 Bacillota bacterium | reverse complement strand
CCGCTGATGCGTTACATCTGATCGGCCATAATTATGGTCATTTTGTCTATTTGATGTTTAAAGCAATTGGGGTGATTTATTTGTTTGATTGGCGGAAGTATACACTCTAATGTTTAAATTTTATTCTGAGCTCTTAAGAAAGGTATGAAGGTATCTTGGCTTTTAGTGTTTATTCTAAGATAGTTATTTGATGTATTTATCTCCCTCAAACTCTCCTATTATATTTATTCTTAATAGTAACTAGGTTAGATAATAAAATATTTTTTCATCTGGACTCTCATAAAAATTTGTCAAAATCTCTAATAAAAAATGATTTTTCAAATTAGTTAAATAGCTGTATACATAACTGAACAAAATTAAAGAAAAAAACACACTAATCAAAAATAATTTATAGGACATCAAAAAGTTAGATTTTTTGGTCTAACTTCTTGGTGGCACTTCATTTATTCGTTGTTTCTTTTATACATCTTAACTTTAAACAGTTTAAGCATGATAAATGACAACAAAAAAGATAATATAAATGAATACAACCCATAGAATATAAAACTGGTATAAAGAGAACTAAACGATATATATTTTTTAGACAGTATAATCATAATTGAAACAGAAAGAATAATTAATAAAGAACTAAATATATACTTAACAATTTTGATTAGTTCAAGGTATCCCTTTAATATCCAACAGTATAAAATTGTTAAGGTTATATTACTGATTACAAGTCCTAATGCACTCCCTATCGATCCTAAAATTGGAACAAGAAGAAAATTTAAAAGAACTATAACAATTAGAGAAGCTAATGAGGTTTTTACTAGTTCTCTATCTAAAGAAAATGGAATAATCATACCATTCATCAAGAATACATTATATGTGCCAAACATAATTAGAAATGAACCTATTACTAATATAGGTATCACTTCATCATATCCTCCGCCTAAGAAAATTGGTATAAAATACTCCGCTACTGCTATTATTCCTGAAATTGTTATCGTAGAAAAAACTGAAATCAAAACTATAAATTTTTCAAAATAACTTCTCATTTTAGTAATTTGCTTTTCTCCCACAAGATATGACATTCTTGGAGAAACTGCATTTGATGTAGAAGTAAGGATACCTAAAATAATAACTATTATTTTTGAACCTTGATCAAATATACCTACTTGATAATTCCCTGAAAGATTAGATAAAATAACTCTAGATGAAGTGTTTTTCAAGTTATCAAGTATCATTGGAATCATTAATCTAAATGAATCTGTCACAACTTTTTTTCGAAAATAAATTTTAAAATGCTCTTTTTTAAATTCAATATAAGGTCTGAGCGTACTAAACATTGTGAGATTTCCACAAAATACAGCAATAATGTTAATGACCGCATAAAATTCCAATTGAGTAGGACTTTTGATCAATATAAAAATGCTAAGTGTTGCTAATATTTTTGTAACTAAATTTCTTAGAAGATTTTTTCTTATTTCTTCTAAGCCAATATAGAACCACGATATATCGAACATAGTAGCTAAAATTAAAAAGGACTGTACATAGTATATTTTATCCAGATGAAGAATAACAACTAGACCGTTGAAGAAAAAAAAACAGATAAAAGAACACAAAATTTGAATAACCCATAAATTAAAGGAAACACGAGTTCGTTCGACTATGTTATTAATCTGAGCTATTCTTCTTGCACCATAGATTGGCAACCCGATCATAGAAAAAGTAACGAATAAACTAGCTACGCTATAACTGGCTGCGTATATTCCAAGGTGATAAGGAGTGAATATTCTAGCGACATAAGGAGTTGTAATTAAGGGTACTACAAGCATTAGAAGTTGAAATAATCCACTTGATATCATATTGATTAATAAAAGTTTATTACTTTTGTTCTTTTGAATCAAAGCTTATTCCCCCTTTTTCCCCAAAAATTTGAAGTCGAAGAAAAGAGGCCTCAAGACATTATATAAAAAATTCATATTATTTCTCATAAAAAAAAGTACGTTATAAAGTAAATAAAAGATATAAAAATTTCTACTTTTTACAGCAAAATAAAAGATAACTTGATTAAAAGTACTATATTTGACGTTATCTAAACATCTTCTAAGTTTTGAATCATTTATTATAGAATATATAACTTTTTTATTCAACTTGCGTGGAGCATCAAGCTTATAGGAATTATTCAAAACAATCATTTTACTATTTATATAACAAGAATCGAGAAATTCCTTATACTCAGAAGCTTGCAAAGTTGAACTAGAATAAAATTGCTCCCGTGCATCCTCAACAAAGTCCAAGTTAATTTCTAAATTTGGTATGTACTTGTTTAATGTAGAATGTCCGTCAATTCTTATATAATTATAAAGTGGTTCTTCTATTATCTTTATTTTTTTTATAAATCTGCAATAATGGTATACAAAATCTAAATCTTCTCCAGATTTCAAATCACTATTAAACTTAATTTTATTATCGACTAATATTGACTTAAAAAAAAGTTTATTCCAAACTACATTTAGCATACCATTTACGTCTATTTTGAAAATAGATTGATCTTTTTCTAATTTTTCCAAATTAATATGCAGTAACTTTTTTAAGCTACGGTCTTCTTTTGGATATTCAATATTGTAGGAACAACAAATAAGAGAATTATTATCATCAATATTTAAATAAAATCTCTCAATATAGTTCTTCTCAACTATATCATCGATATCAGCAAAAAGTATATTTTCATATTTAGCATATCGTATTCCTGTATTTCTCGCTTCTGAAACACCTCTATTATTTTGGAAAACATAAACGAAATTATAAGTATTTTTCAAAGTATCTAATAATTCCTTAGATCCATCATTCGATCCGTCATCAACTAAAATTAACTCATAGTTTTGACTAGTTTGATTATGGAAAGCTTTTAGAAATCTCTCAATATAATTTCTGGCATTATAAAATGGAACTATTACTGATATCATCATTTATATCCCCTCAATTTTTTCGTTATGTTTTATTAAAACAGGTAAAATGATTTAATTTCAATTCAATGACCCTATTCTTTATTTTTCAAACATAGATTTTTCAGCAAATTTATTTAAAAAAATAGATTTAATCTCTTTTTTTGTTTTTTCATAATTGAAAACTGAATCAGAATCATTCAGACAAATTATTTTGCTATTTGATTCTTGAATATCTTTAAATAATAAATTATTATCAGAAGAAATGTAATACATCTTTGAGAATTCTTTTTTTTGCGGAATAAATTGGCCTAGACAAATCTGCCAATATCTAACAATCCAAAAGTTAACATCATCTTTGGTTCTAAATTTATTATGAATAGTTTTTTGTATAGCTTTATATTCTTTTTCAACCACAAGATTAAATGTGCTTTTTTTTAAGGCGACCGCTGTATGGGGCTCGTAAAATCCAGTAATTTGTTGCCATGGTAAAAGTAATACATTTCTGATATTCCACAATCCGTACTTTATATTAAAGAACTTATTAAGGTTTTTCTTAATAACCTCTTTCTTATCAAATCGTTCATTTATTAACTCAATATTATTTACTATTGTATGCTCTATACCGTTTAGATGTGGAGTTATTGCATTAAAGAGACCGTAGTCTTTAGGAAGACCATCTACAAAAAAATCTTCAGGTGTAACATAGTCATTTAGAAACATATCGTCATTAAAATATACAAAGTTCTCACTTAATCCCTTTATTTTATTTAAAGCTAATTCAATTGCTTGAGAATTAAATGTTGGCAATGCAGTTAGAGGTAAGATTTGATTGTGAGTAACTACGTTTAATTTTTCACTGTTCTCATTTAACCATTCAGGTACATGCCCATATGTCACAAGATGGATTTTATTAACCCATGGTGCATATTTTTCTACAGCACGAAACCAATACTTGAAAAAATCCCAGTCTCTATATTTGGAGACATCATTTAATTTTTTAATATCCAAATTTTTTTTATCGTATAAATTTTTATCTTCAAGCCATTTTTTATCATTAGAATCTACCCATGTTACGACAAAATCAATTTTTTCCATTTTTATAAAGCTCCTTCAACATTGCATCAAAAGAACGGGCCGAATTCTCATACTTCCATTCTGATATAATTTCAAATGATTTATCGCCCATTTCTTTAATTTTATTCTTGTTACTATACATCATGCTAATCTTATCTGATAAATCAACTATGTTACCTTTTTGGAAAATGTAGCCGTTAATGTTATCTTTTACTAAATCATTTACACAACCGCAAGAATCACTAACAATAACCGGCAAATGTGCTGCGGTAGCTTCATTAACAACCAAGCCCCAAGGTTCATCTTCAGAAGGCAATATCAAACAATCCGCTATATTATAAAGGCTAAATAATTCATCTTGCTTTTTGACAAAATCTTTATGAAGGTAATTAACATCTCTTTCTATGCAGTATTTTATGATAGAATCCTGCTCTTTTCCATTCCCGATGATCACAAATTGAATACAATTTTTAATGTTTAGTAATGAAATTGCAGCAACTATATCCTTAACTCTCTTTCTTTCAAGCAATCTTCCTGCATAAAGTATAACAAATTTATTTCCATTCAATATTTGAAAATTTTTTTTAACATTTTTAGAGTGTTTCTTATAAATTTCATCGATTCTATTTACATCGACGGTTAGAAATTGGTTAAAGATTTTTCTACTATTAACAGAAAAATTATTAACTAGATATTTTTTCGAAATGCTTCCGTTAGCAAAAAAACTATCCATTTGTTTTAAAAGAAAATATTTCAAATAAAATTTAATATTTTTTGATTCTTTAATTTTTTCAGGAGATATTCCATCCATTACAAATGCCACATGCTTTTTCATTACTTTAGCATAATATGTAAATAGATAACTAGCTGTTGTATTGTACCCGCCCAACAATATTAAATCATACTTTTTTACTATATTCTTAGTTTTTGGATAGTATAAAAAATGATTACCTAGTTTTCCTATTCCTTTTAAATGAATCTCATTAAAATTAGGTGATTCATTCACTTCCCACTTTCTACTAATAACACTTCTGCCTACATAATATATGGTAAGTTCAATTCCTGTTTTGCGGACCATATGTTCAAACTGTTTAGTTCTATATGGTGCCTTAGAATATGTTATAAATGCAACTTTCATTTTATTATCACCTCTCATATAATATTACTTCTTAACCTACTTTATCTATTAGTATAAAATACGATACAAATAGAAGAATTGACAATAATGAAGTTGGAAAAATTAAGGTTGCTTCAAAAGCTGCATAAGAAATACAAAAAATTATGATACCTATTAATGACATATTTTTCATTTTCAATGATTTTATTAACATATTACCTACCAAATAAAGGTTTAAAACCAATCCTATTATGCCAGTAGTAGCTAAACAATAAGTATAATAGCTGTCAGTATTTAATCCGCTGAATATATCTTGACTTGAAAAAAATGATATATTAAACATACCTAATCCAAATATAAAACTCCTAGAATCTAATAAAAATTTTATCGTATTAAGCTGTCTACTCAATCTATTAGTAGTTAAAATATCTAAACTCACAAAAAAACTACTCGAGACTGTTGAAATAAAATTAGCAAATATTAAAATAGAAACTATTGTGCAACCTATCAACAAAGTCTTCAACATAACCTTCAATAACGGAATAGTGATTTTTTTATAAGAATAATAGAAAATAAAGAATACAACCATAAGAAGCATGGCTAATAAAGGCGTTCTTGCGCCTGTATTTATCAATATCAACAAACTAAAACCTAATAGTATTATTTTTGTAATTTTTTTCATGTTTGATAAATAAGTAGTAATTATCAGAACAGAAGACATTATTGCAACTTGATTTGGATTTGTAAATCCTAAATATGACCTTTCAATACGGTTATTACTAACGAGATTAAATACTAGTGTTATAACGTCAATAGTAAAGTCCCTATAGATTAGTGCCCCACTTATCAAAAACAAAAAGCATATCATAGAAAAATCTTTGAAAAAATTTGCTCGTGAAGTTTCTAAATAATATTGAGATATATAAAGACAACATACTAAAAAAGATATATAAAAACAAATATTCATTAAAATTGTAATTAATCCGTATAAATAAATGTTGAAGAGTATTCCAACGAGTGGATAAATAAAAAACGTCAAAACAAATAACAATATAATAAAGATATGTTTTTTTAAAATAAAATTTTTTCTAATTTCCAATAAAAAAAGTAAAAATAAAGATGCCATACATATATATCTAAGACCAAGAAAAATAGTGTTAAAATACTCGAAAAAACTTCCTATACTACATACTAAAAACATGATAATTAAAGATCTTCTAATTATATTCATTTTTCACTCCTAAAATGATATTTAACAACTCAGATTTATCACTTTCTTTTCGATTATATTTAGAATATACGTAATCATTATTTTTAATCATATTTTCCATTTTTTCAGCTAAGTTATGAGGACTATTCGAATCAAAAAAGACTATATTCTTATACCCATCTGAAGTTTCATGGGCATATTCTAAATCCGCAGCAATGATAGGGCATCCAATCATCATCCCTTCAATTAATGGTAACCCATAACTTTCTATAATTGATGGAAAAACTAATACTGATTCAGTCATTATTTTATATACATCTGTTCTCGTAATTTTTCCAATATAGTTAATATTAGCGATTTCATCATGTTCTTCAGGTGATAAAGTTAATATAACTTCAAAGCCTCCAATATGATTCTCATTCAAAATTTTTACAGCTTCAATTATCACCTTATAATTTTTGTAGACAAAGTCTGACGTAGGAAAAAAGAATCTGCATTTTTTTTTATTTTTCATGGAATCAAATTTAAATTTACTTAGTTCCGAAGTTACACTTGGTTGTGAAACATAAAAATCATTATTTAAATTTTGTTGCATCAATTTTGCAAGCCACTTACTTTGAACAACAATATCTGCATTTGAATGCTCAAATAGTTTTAAATACACATATCTCCCGATATTTTGATAAATCCATAATTTGATTTCCTTCTTTTTAAACAAATTAAACTTGTAATCAACTTGAAAGGGGATTACCTGATGAAAATAGACAATTTGCTTCATCTTAACACCAAGAGTAGCTGTATTCTGAAGAGAGACATACACATCAGGGGCTAAGTCATTTATAAGGTTCTTACCATGAAAAAAGTCGAAGTTTATTCTTTTGATCCAGCTTTTCTTAATTTGAGGAAGTTTAATGATTTTAATATTATCTTTTGGTTCCAAATAGTCATCACTGATTAAGAATATCCATTCATTTTTATCATTGTATTCAACAATTTTATTGTATAAATCTTCAAGAACAGATAATGCACCTCCTTCTGAGGCAGCAATATCATTAACTACAATTTTCACTTTTGCCACACCACACGATTCACATAATCTGTATAAGAAACAATAATCCGTAATACTTTTTCAGATACATTTGGCACTGAATAATCTGATACTTGTCGAAGAGTATCATCTTCTTGTGTCTCTAAAACTTCTAATCCTTCAAGAATTCTGGTTTTCTTTAAACCAACCATCATTACACTAGCTTCTTCCATAGCTTCTGGTCTTTCATGTGCCTGACGGATATTTAGAGCTTTGAATCCGAGGATCGATGCTTCTTCACTAATCGTACCACTATCACTTAAAACAGCTTTAGCATTCATTTGAAGCTTATTGTAATCATTAAATCCCATAGGTTTCATGGTT
>JARBUP010000128.1 GCA_029239575.1 Bacillota bacterium | reverse complement strand
TCACGGCAAAGGCACAGGAATACTAAGGTCGGGTATTACTCAGTTTTTGAAAAAACATAAACATGTTAAAGAATCAAGATTAGGAAGCTTTAATGAAGGCGGAGATGGAGTTACAATAGTTACTTTTAAATAATTAAATTCAATAGTTATTGATAGCTTAAGGTTAATAACGAACACAGGAGGAACAATGGAAAGAACGATCGTAAGATTAGATATGGATAAAGATTTTGAAGGTTTTGAAGAACTTTCTCTTATATCATTTGGCGAAGGAACAAATTGCAGCAAAGATATGTATGATTGGCTTTTTGAAAAAAACCCTTACAGCCCATCTGGAAATATGATGTATTTATTAAAAGAAGGAAATAAAGTTATTGGTTGTGATGGATTAATTCCTGTTGAACTTTATGTTCATGGAAAAACTGTAATAGCTGCTCATTCTGTTAAATCTATGACTCATCCTGATTATAAAAAGCAAGGTATTTTTAGAATGATGACTGAAAATTCTTGTGAAAGAGGAAAGCAGGACGGAGTTGATGTAGTAATAGGTCTTGCTAATGATCAATCTTATCCTGCATATCAAAGGTTTAATTGGCCAACTTTATTTGAAAAAGAAGTTTATGTAAAACCTATATTAATAAAAAACATGTTACAAAGAAGAATTAAAATTGGATTTATATCTTCCATAGGCAATGCTATTTATTCTACCTATGCAAAAGGCAAACTAAAACTCCAAATGGATAAAGATATAAAATTTGAGATATTAAATGAAGTACCAAAAAATATTCAATCTTGTTGGGATAAATATAAAAACAAATATGATGTTTTGTTAGTTAGGGACTATAAATATTTAAATTATAGATACAATGAAAGACCAGATGTAAACTATGTTACTATAATAGCTAAACTTAATAATGAAATCATAGGATTTGCTATATTACATAATTCTAAAGCAAATGGTTCTAAAATGACATCTGCAGTTGAATTTTTCACAGATCCTGATAATGATTTATACATAAAAGCTTTAGCTAATGGTGTTTCAAAATATTGTTTTGACAATAATCTTGAATATGTAGTAATAGGAACAGGTTTATATGGTAAGTATAAAAATGCTTTATTACAAAATGGTTTCATGATTACAAGAAAACCACCTAAAAATAATATGATGATCGCAAACATATTATCAGATAAGCTATCTATGTATGAAATTGACGGTCATGAAAAATGGCACATTACTCAAGGCGACGGTGAAACTGAACTTGACTTGTAAAAAATGCTGTGATAATATATCATGAATAATTAATATTTAATAAGAATAATTAATGATTAATAATTACTAATTTATAATATAAATGGAGGATACAATGGACTTTAAAGAAAAAGTTGCAGAGCTTTTTATTCAAGTTGATAATGAAATAACTTTAGATGAAGCTCTTCAAATGATTGAAATACCACCAAATCAAGATATGGGCGATTATGCAGTTCCATGTTTTAAATTTGCAAAAAAATACAAAAAATCTCCTGCTATGATAGCAGCAGATATTGTTCAAAAAATAGGTAATTTAGAAGAGTTTGAAAAAATCGAATCTGCTGGACCATATGTTAACTTTTTTGTAGATAAAAAACATTTTGCAGAAAAAATATTGAAACAAGCATTTCAAGAAAAAGAAAAATGCGGAAGCACTAATGTAGGACAAGGAAAAACTGTTATTGTAGAATTTTCTTCTCCAAATATAGCTAAGCCATTTCACATAGGACATATTCGTTCAACTTTAATAGGAAATTCAATACATAAAATTTATACATATTTGGGTTACAACACAGTTTCAATAAACCATTTAGGAGATTACGGAACACAATTTGGTATGCTAATTTCAGCGTACAAAAAGTGGGGAACACCTGAAATAGTTGATGCTATTGAAAAAAATCCAATTCCTGAACTTTTAAAATTATATATTAAATATAACGCTGAAATGGAACAACATCCTGAATATAAGGATGAAGCAAGATATTGGTTTAAAGAATTAGAAAACGGCGATGAAGAAGCTCAGAGACTTTGGTCATGGTTTAGGGAAGTAAGCTTAAAAGAATTCAACCGTGTTTATGACATGTTCGGTATAAAATTCGATTCATATGCTGGTGAAAGTTTTTATTCGGACAAAATGCCTGAAATAATTGCTGAATTAGAAGATAAGTGCTTATTAAAAGATTCTGAAGGAGCTAAAGTAGTAGAACTTCAAGATCACGGATTTACAGATGCTGTAATACAAAAAAGCGATGGATCAACTCTGTATGTAACTCGTGATATAGCTGCTGCTATGTACAGAAAGAAAACATATGATTTTTACAAAAATATATATGTTGTTGGTGCACCTCAAAAGCTTCACTTTGATCAATGGAGAAAAATAATTGATTTAATGGGTCATGAATGGGCTTATGACTGTGTTCACGTAATGTTTGGTACAGTAAGTCTTGAAGACGGTACTCTTTCAACTCGTAAAGGTAGAGTAGTATTCTTAGAAGATGTTCTTAAAAAAGCAATTGAAAAAACAACTGAAATTATAAATGAAAGAAATACAAATCTTGAAAATAAAGAGTTAGTTGCAAAACAAGTAGGTATTGGCGCAGTTATATTCCAAGAACTATTTAATAACCGTATAAAAGATTATATGTTCTCATGGGATAAAACTTTAAGCTTTGAAGGTGAAACAGGACCATATGTTCAATATACATATGCAAGAACTTGTAGTTTGTTAAGAAAAGCAGATGTGGAAATAGACGCTGATGTAGATTTTTCAGTATTAACAGACAAAGAATCATTTAATGTAATCAGAAAAATAGAAGGTTTCAAACAAGCAGTTTTAGATGCACATGAAAAGTATGAACCATTTTTTGTAACAAGATATATAGTGAGCTTGGCACAAGAATTTAACAGATTCTATCATGAATGTCCTATTATAGTAGAAGATGTTGAAGTTAAAAAAGCAAGATTGTTACTTACAAAAGTAGTAAATTCAGTTTTAAAAGCTGGTATAGAACTTCTTGGTATGGAAGCACCTGAAAAAATGTAATTTTATCATAAGTTATTAATTTAAGTATGTCATCCTGAGCGATAGTGAAGGATCTTTTATTTCAATGAATAATAGATTCTTCACTGCGTTTAGAATTACACATAAGGGTTTGTCATAGTCTAAACTCAAGTTCCAACTTGAGTTTGTTTGTTTTTTTATTTAATTTAGTTATAACTTAATTGAAATATAACATGACAAACAACACAAAAATAATCAGTTTTTTTTATATTTAGATGCTTAAAATATCAAATTAGTCAAAACAAGACAAAATGCATCAATACTTCTAATCTTTCATCATTGACCTAAAATCAAATAAAAAATATAATTTAAATATAAACAAGCATTCATATTAGTGAATTCTAATTAGATTGTTAATATTAATATAATGATTGTTACTAATTTAATATTAAAATTAAATTATATTATTTAAATGAAGGTGATGAAAATGAAACATGAAAAATATTTAGCAACACTAGTGTCCATTTGTTTTGTTTCGTATTTTATGATGTTTAATATAAGTGTTACTGCCGATGCAAAGGACATGCCCGTATCCACAAATTTGTCTAAAGATGATTCTGTTGTTTACATTTTAAAAGATACATATATAAAGGATCAAAAATTAATTGAATATGCCAAAAACCTTACAGATTTATCTTATGAAGATTGCAGCTTCATGCTTGAAGAATGTAAGAGATCACATATTGATCCATTTGTTTTACTTGGACTTATGAAACGAGAAAGCAATTTTGATCAATATGCAGTAGGACAGGCAGGTGAAAGAGGTTTAGGTCAGTTAATGGAAAGTACAGCAAATATTGTTGCAGAAAATTTAGGATATGATCACAACCCTGACAAGTTGTTTAATCCAAAATACAATATAAAGCTAACTATATCTCAGCTTTCATATTTATATAATTTATATGAAAAAGATATAAATAAAGCTCTAACAGCATACAACAGAGGTCAGCAAGGTCTATCAGAATATATGAAAGAAAAAAGATCCCCATATAAAAATTTGGCTATGAGCGAATATTCAGCACAGATTTTAGACTATACAAATGAGTTTAAAGAAGAGTTTGTAAAATATAAAAATTAATTGTATAATAGAATCAACAGAAGCCTGTGGATTCTATTTTTATTTAATTAAAGATACGAATATGACCTGAAAAGTAAAATCTCTACGGCTTGTCATCATAATATATATTTCATTTATATAATTTATAGTTTATTACAAATAACAGAGGAGAGAAATGCTATCTAAAATTTACAACCTATTAAACTACTGCTATGAAGATAGCATGTTAGAACAACTACCTAATATAGAATTTCAATTATTTATTTTATCAGTTAAGTCCTTAGTTCCATATGAAAATAAAATTGGATGTGCCTTTGATTTAGTAAGATATAAAAGTGAAGTTGATACATTTAAATACTACAAAAACGGCCATGATGAAACAATTGAATATTACATAAATAACCAAACATCATCAAATACCAATGATTCATTGCTTGAATATAAAATATTACCTTTAATTATAGCAAATACAGTATATGAATCAGTGTTAGAAGAGACTTTAAAATTAATATCATTTTTTACAATAAATCCAAAATCAATACTCGATGTAATTATACTTTCATCCTGTATTTATGATTATTTAACAATTGAAGAAATAATAGAAATAGATGCGGACTTATTAAATGCAAATTTAAAAGAAAGACTAATATCATTTTCTATAAAGGATTTTATAAAAAGTGTAGATTCAAAAAACATAATGGACAAAAGCCAATTTATAGATTTTGAAAAAGAAAGAATAAAACTATTAACAAAACCAAGTTTTTTCACAGAAGAAATTATATTAAAATATAAATCATTACAGCATATTTTAAATAAAAATTCTGTTACAAAAACAACTAACAAAGAAAATTCAGAAGTATTAAATAATTTTGCTTCATACTTGCTTAAGTTAAGAAAAGGAACTGTAAATCCTGAAAAGTTAAAATTAAATATAACTAATATACCGGATTTAAAAGAATTTTTAAAATCTTCATCTTTCATTCATCCCTTACTTGGCAAATGTATAATTTTAAAAAGAAGTAATACTGAAATCATACTTAAAAATAAATTAGGTTTACTAAAGGTGAAAATATGAAAATTTTACTTGTATCATTAGATTCAAAATTCATTCATGCAAATCTTGCTGTTAGATATTTGAGAAATTTTGTTTTAGATGATGGATTTGATATAGAAATAAAAGAGTTTACAATAAATCAAAAAGAGGATTATATAATAGGAGAATTATATAATTCAAATGCAGATATATTTTGTTTTTCATGTTATATTTGGAATATAGAATATATAAAAGAAATAGCCATTATTCTTAAGGAAGCAATGCCAAACATTAAAATATTGTGCGGTGGTCCAGAAGTATCATTTGAAGTTCAAAAATTTATGGAAGAAGAAACATATGTTGATTATGTCATATCTGGTGAAGGTGAAATTCCATTTAAAGAGTTCTTGCATCAAATACATTCTAAAAAACCTAAGTTTAAAAAAGTCAATGGGCTATCATATAGAGAAAATGAAAGCATTATTATAAACAGAAATATAGAACCGGTTCAAAACCTTGATATAATTAAATATCCATATTTAGAAGATGATAGCTTTGAAGAAAAAATAATATATTATGAGTCATCAAGAGGTTGCCCTTTCAGTTGTAGCTTTTGTATGTCTTCAATAGATAAAACAATGAGGAATTTTTCTTTAAAAAGGGTCGAAGAAGATTTAGGAAAACTTTTAAAAACTAATGCAAGGCAAATAAAATTTGTAGACAGAACTTTTAATGCAAATTATAAAAGGTCCATGGAAATAATGGAGTTCATTAAAAATAATAATCCAAAAAACATGAACATACATTTTGAAATAACAGCGGACATTATAAATGAAGAATTTTTAAATTATTTAATAAATATGCCTGTAAACATGTTTCAGTTTGAAATAGGAATCCAGTCATTAAATGAAGAAACTCTTTGTGAAATAAACAGACATATGGATATACAAAAAGTTTATAATGTAGTAAGCAAAATACAAGAAAACAACAATATACACATGCATCTTGATTTAATAGCTGGACTGCCTTATGAGAATTATGAATCCTTTAAAAAATCATTTGATGGAATTCATGCTTTAAATGTTGAAAAAATCCAGCTTGGATTTTTAAAAGTATTAAAAGGAACAAAAATATATGAAGATAAAGAAAAGCATAAAATTAAATACAGAAAAACTGCCCCATATGAAACATATTGTACTAAATATATAACACTTGGAGAAATGCTTAAGTTAAAACAAATAGAAGAATTAGTTGATAAATATTACAATGAAAAATATTTTGAAAAATCACTTCATTATATTATAAAAAATATGTTTACAGAATCGCCTTTTGAATTTTATGAAGAGTTCAGTGAATACTGGCAAACAAATGATTTATATAAGATATCCCATGGCAGGAAAAAACTTTATGAAATAATATATAAATATATGGTATATAAAGATAAAATCACGGATGAATTCATAAGTTTACTTCGTTATGATTTTGTATACAATAATCAAAGAGAAGAAATACCTACTTATTTAAATAGGATTGCAGAAGAAAAATTTAGAATACAAAAAAGATCATTGGCAGTTGATGAAAAATTTAAAGAAAAATATTTTAAAAATGTAAATAAAGATGATAAAATATTAAATGATTTTAGATTAGTTGATATAGGCGGTAATGCAACTATATTTATATATGAAAATAAATCTAATATTTTTAATAGATGTAGAACATACAAAATAAACATTTGATAAGGAGTATAATTACTATGATAAACAAAACTAAATATATGAATAAATACTTTGAGAAAAAAAGAGAAGACTTATCTTTCATTACATTAAAAAAAGGTGCTTCTATAAATTTTAAAGATAAGGTCTACGTAACAAAACAAGAATTACCAGTTCCAGTTAGAGTGGAAAAATTATTACAGGATATTAAAAAGCAAGAAGACTATGACGGTGTAACAATAAACAATATTATTGACGGAATAATTTGTATTCAAGCAACTGATGAAAATTTTGAATATTTAGATGTTTATCACGAAATGCTTAATGCATTAAATTTTGATTTAGTTCCATATATAATGCTTTGTATCAATAACTTTGAGGATAATCAAAATGATGATGGTGTTATATACGGAAAAGCATTAATAAATATAAAAAGAGATGAAAAAACATGTTTCATATATGCATCCGTACTTGAAAAAAGGGGTTCTGACGCAAAAGCTAAAAATGCAGAGTCATCAAATCAGTTTTTCTTAGAAGAAGCACATGAATTTTATGAAAAATGTTTAGATTATGATGAAAGATTTGCCCTTTCTTATTATAAACTTGGATATTATTATAAGTTAAAGCAGCTATATGCAAAAGCAGAATTGTTTTGGATTAAACATCAAGAGTTAGATGACGATCCATTAAGAATAGATGAAATAAGAAAAGAACTCATAGATTTGAAACCATTTGTTGATTATGAAAATGGATTTAATTTAGTGTTAAAAGAACAACCAGGTGAAGGATTAGAATTACTACTTCCATTAGTAAAAATATTTAACGGATGGTGGAACTTATTATTTTTTATAGGTCTTGCTTATAGAATGTTAGGAGAATATAAAATAGCAGAAACATATTTTGAAAATGTATTGAAAATAGAAGAAAATCAAAAAGAAGCTTTAAATGAACTTGGACTTTGTAAAATGTGCAGAGAAAAATATACGGAAGCAGAAGAATTATTTACAACACTTTTAAACTTAGAACCAGGAAACTGTGAAGTTTTCTGTAACAGGGCAGTAGCATGCCTTTATAATGG
>JARBUP010000127.1 GCA_029239575.1 Bacillota bacterium | reverse complement strand
TCCATCACTATAAGATTTGTAAATATCATTATATACAATTTTTGAATTTTCAAAACCCGGCAAAACTTCAGCTGCTGATTTTTGAATCATATGTGGGTCCTTATGGGACAAAATATAACCGTTTGAATCTATAATTATAAAATATCCGGATTCGCCAATTTTATAATCTTTAACGAAATTTACAAAGTTTTCTGCTTTTATTGCAATTCCAAATAAACCCAAAACCTTGCCGTTTTCATTAAATATTGGATGAACAATATTAACTATATTTGCACCATCAGCCAGTGAAGCTAATATATCGCTGGTAGCAGTGCGTTCAAAATTAAAGCTTTCCTGAATATAATTCCTGCTTGACAAATCAACATACATAGCATTAGGCATTGTTGAAGCAACTATTAAACCTCTCAAATCCACGATAAATAAATCCTTATAGTAATCATTATTCATATTCATAATTTCCAAAGTTCTTGTCAAATATTTATTTACATCATAAACATCTTCTGTATCTTCAAAGAAATTATGAACATGTTCGTCCCTTGATAATGCCAAAGTTTCAACCTGCACTTTTTTAACCATTAAATCTATTTTTTCCTGAGCCCTTAAAATTTGCACTTCAGTAAGTACTGAAGATTCATTGTTTAATATGTTTGCAGATTTATTGTAAATAGATACGCACATAGCAATTAATGGTAAAATTACAGTTAGACAAATATAAAATGTGATTTTGCTTTTTAGTTTCATGGGCATTTCCTTGGCTTTAAATTAGTTTTTAATAATTAAAATTAATGTTGAAAACATTATCATTATAACACATTTATTGAACAAATTTAATAAAGAATTATGAATGTTTCATATAAGTTTATGAATAAATGATATATATTAATAACATACTTCATAAATTTACAAGGTTTTTATTAAGATTATGTTATTATTATTTGAAATAAAAAACATTTGGAGGATAACGTTATGAATAAGAAGTTAAAATCTTTTGTATCATTAGCTTTGGCTGTAGGAATGACTTTTTCACTTTCAGCATGCCAATCTAAAGAAACTGCTCCAGCTCCGGCTACAGGCGGAACACAGGCTCCCGCAGAAAATAAGGATCCAATTCGTATAGGATTTTTTGCACCAATAACAGGTGCTGCAGCTGCAGATGGTTTGAGCACATCAAATTCAGCTGAGTTAGCAGTAAGTATAATTAATGAAAGCGGTGGTATTAACGGCCGTCAAGTAGAATTGGTAAAATACGACGATGCATTGGATACAAAACAGGCTGTTAACATAGCTCAAAAATTAACTACAAAGGATAACGTTGTAGCAGTTGTAAGCGGAAGTTATTCAGGTCCTACAAGAGTTGCAGCTCCAATATTCCAAGAAGCAGGCATCCCTATGCTTTCAGGATATGCTATTCACCCTGACGTATGTAAAGCAGGAGATTTTATATTCTCTCAATCATTTGCAGGTTCAGTTCAAGGCAAGGCTGGTGCTAAAGTTGCAGTAGATATGCTTAAAGCTAAACGTATCGCAATAATACAAGTAGATATAGATTTCGGTAAACAGCTTGCAGAATCATTTACTGAATATGCAACTGCTAATGGAGCAGAAATTGTTTCAGTAGATAAATTTGCTATGGCTGACAAAGAATTTGCTCCTGTAGTAACAAAATTAAAAGAAGAAGTTAAACCTGACTTAATTTATATGGCAAACTATTATGGACATGGTGCTGAAATAGTGAGACAAGCAAAATCCATGGGATTAAATGTTCCTATACTTGGAACAGAAGGAATTGATTCATTCCAATTCTTAGAAATTGCAAAAGAAAATGCTGAAGGCGTTATTTTAACAACAAACATGAACAGAGATTCAGAAAATGAATCCACTCAAGCTTTCATAAAAGCTTATAAAGAAAAATATGGCATAGTTCCTGATATGGTAGGCGCTTCAGTATATGATTCATTTGAAGTTTTGTTTAAAGTAATAGCAGATGTTGGAACTGAACCTACAGCAATTCGTGATGCTATTAAAGGACTTAAAAACTTTGAAACTGTTACAGGAAATTTAATTGAATATGCTCCTACAAGAGAAGCTATAAAACCTGTTCAAGTTCAAGTAATAAAAGATGGAGATTTCCACTATTATGGTGTGGTTGAAGATACTGAAATCATTACTCCACCGGCAGCAAATTAATATAATTTAAAGGGGGATTAATCCCCCCTTTTTTAGAAAGAGGTGATTCTATGCTAATGCAGCAATTGGTAAATGGAGTTATGATAGGGAGCGTATATGCGCTTACTGCAATGGGAGCTACTTTAATATATGGTATTTTGCGTATATTAGATATTGCAAATGCAGCTGCTTATGCAATTGGGGCATATTTAGGGTGGTATATTTACAGCATTTCTCACAATCTTTTATTGGCATTTTTATTATCAATGATATTAACAGGATTAATAGGTGTAGTTATACAAAAATATATTTACTATCCGATAATTTCGAAGCCAAATGTAATACCAATAGTTCCTTTAATAACAAGCGTGGGACTTTTTACCATCACAGGGGATTTAATAAGACTTATATTAGGACCTAATGTTAAAGAGTTTGGCGTTGTATTTAAATCAGGTGCAATTAAAATAGGGAAATTAATTATAAATCCTGAGTGGATATTTATAATAGTTTTAACTGCAGTTCTTTTTGCGATTTTATGGTTTATATTAAACAAAACAAGATTGGGGCTTGCATGGAGAGCTACAGCAGAAGATTCAGAAATAGCTAAAGCAATGGGAGTAAACACAAATATTTCAATGGCACTGAGCTATATATTAGGTTATGGTTTTGCAGCATCAGCAGGAATAATGGTAGGTATGCTCTATAATTCCATATCTCCTACAATGGGTGATATTCCTTCATATAAAATGCTTGCAATAATAGTATTGGGTGGATTGGGTAATCCAGTAGGTACTGTAGTTGCAGGACTTATAATAGGATTGGCAGAAACATTGGTATCAGCGTATATGGGTTCAATATTGCCTAGGGATGCAATTGCATTTATAGTTCTTATATTTGTATTGCTTTTAAAACCATCCGGTTTAGTTAGTAAAAAAAGTGCTTGATAGGAGGCGGATTTATGTATTTTACTGTAGTTGCTGTTAATGTTGGCATATTTGTGCTGCTTGCTTTAAGCCTTAATATAATTATTGGTTATGCAGGTCAGTCTGCAATGGGACATGCTGCTTTTTTCGGAATAGGGGCATATACTTCTGCTTTGATGACCAGCACAATGGGAATTAGTTTTTGGATTTCACTACCTGTTGCGTTAATTGTTACAGGAATAATTGGTGCAGTTTTAGGATTGATAAGCATCAGGCTTAAAGATGATTTCCTGGCAATAACCACAATAGGAATTAACTTTGTTGTTGTTGCCATATTTCAATATTCTGAAATATTTGGTGCTTCTTTAGGAATGACAGTATCAAAACCTTTGTTCTTTGGAGTTAAAATGACAGCTCCAATGTATTTGACATTAATATTTATTTTAATAGTTTTAACTTGTTTATTCATAAATAAAATGAACAAATCTTGGTTTGGTTTAGCTTTGGCAAGTATAAGAAACGATGAAATGGCTGCATCATCTTTAGGAATTGATGTAAATAAATATAAAGTGCTTGCATTTACATTGGGTACTGCTATTGCGGGACTTACAGGAGCTGTATATGCACATTTCATGACTTTTATATATTCCAGCGATTTTGCTTTTATAGTATCCATAAGCATTATTTCAATGGTAGTGGTTGGGGGAATAGGAACTATAAAAGGAGCTATATTTGGAGCAGTACTTCTTGGAGTAGCACCGGAACTATTTAGATTTTTAGCTGATTACAGAATGATAGTGTATGGTGGATTATTGGTTTTAATGATGAGGTTTCAGCCCCAAGGTTTACTGGGAGACAACAGTTTTATAATGAGGAATATAAGCAAAATTTTTGCTAATATAAAAAAACAAAAAGGTGGTGGTCAAAATGCAGGAAATGCTTAGAGTTGAAAAATTAAAAATGCATTTTGGCGGGTTAAAAGCAATTGACGGTTTGGATTTAGTAGTTCATGACAAAGAAACTCTTGGAATTATAGGTCCTAACGGTGCAGGAAAAACTACATTATTTAATTGTATTTGCGGAGTTTATAAACCAACGGATGGTAAAATATTTTTAAAAGATGAAGAAGTTCAGGGTAAAGAACCATTTGAAATGGCAAGAAAAGGCGTGGCAAGAACTTTTCAGATTTCTAAACCTTTAAGAGATATTTCGATTTTGGATAATGTTGTAGCAGCACTTGGTATTAATGAATATACAGGGTTTGGTTCCATACTCAAAAAGAGCCACAAAAAAGAAATAGTTGATAAAGCTCTTGAAATTATTGAAAGAACTGGACTTAAAGAATTTAAAGATAAAAAAGCAAGAGAAGTTAGTCTTGGCTATTTAAGAAGGCTTGAAATAGCAAGAGCATTAGCTATTAATCCTCTTTTGATAATGCTTGATGAGCCATGTGCAGGTCTTAGCAATTTTGCAATTAACGAAGTAATAGACCTTGTAATGCAATTAAAAAGCGAAGGTAAAACTATTGTATTAATAGAACATAATCTTCCAATATCCATGAAAGTTTGCGACAGATTGGCCGTGCTTAATTTTGGACAAAAAATTGCTGAAGGAACACCAAAAGAAATTCAAGCAAATCCTCAAGTTATTGAAGCATATTTAGGTGAGGAGGATGATGATCATGTCAATGCTTAGTTTAGTAGATGTAGAAATATCCTATGGACAAATGGAAGTTATTAAAAAAGTTTCTATTGAAGTTAATAAAGGTGAGCTTGTAAGTGTTATTGGGCCTAATGGTGCTGGTAAATCAACTTTAATAAAAGCAATAATGGGTCTTAAGGATATAAAGTCAGGAAAAATTATGTACGATGGAATTGATATTACAGTGATGCCTGCATGGGAAAGAGCTGGTTTAGGTATTGGTTATGTTCCTGAAGGAAGAAGAGTATTCGGAAATTTAACTGTTGAAGAAAATTTAAAAATGGGTTGTTATAAAGTTAAAGATAACAATAAAAATAAAAATAACATAAATAAAGTTTATGAGCTTTTTCCAAGGTTATTTGAAAGAAAAAATCAGCTTGCAAAAACTATGAGTGGCGGAGAGCAGCAGATGCTTGCAATAGGCAGAGCACTTGTGTTAGAACCTAAATTATTATTAATTGACGAAGTTTCAATGGGATTAATGCCAATTATGGTTAACACATGTTTTAAAATAATAAAGGATTTAAATGATTCTGGAATAACTGTCCTTGTTGTTGAACAAAACGCAAATAAAGTTTTGAAAATTGCTAATAGGGGATATGTTATAGAAACAGGACATATAGTTATAGAAGATACGGCTGAAAATTTAAGATCAAATGATGTAGTTAAAAAAGCATATTTAGGAAGTTAATAATTAAAAAGTGTTGGAGAAATCCAACATTCAGCTTGATGACAAAGTAATATTTTTATTTTGTCATCCTGAGCGATAGCGAAGGATCTTGTTATTTCAATCATAAATAGATTCTTCACTTCGTTCAGAATGACAATTTATGATTTGTCAATAGTCTAAATGTTGGAGAAATCCAACATTTTTTAATTTTAAATTAATATTTGCAATAATGTAAAATAAAAGGTATAATATTTGAAATTGTTTTCATAAGGGTGGGTGACATAAGTGAATATTAAAAATTTATATGATATTTTTGATGAAGTTAGAAATTCAATTATAATTGTTAATAAAAATCAAGAAATTCTATGGCTTAATAATTGGGCTAAAGATTTATTAAAAAATGAAAACTTATTTATAAGAAGTAACTTCAATCAAATATTTCAATTTGAATATAAGGATAAAAATAAATATTATGTTCATTTAAATCATGGGGAAAAATTTTATTATAAAATCTTTAGTTTGAATAATGATGATTTAGATGTCATCATGCTTTATAGTAAGGATAATTTTAAGGAAGATTATAACAAAATTTATTGCTATGAAAAAATAATTAATTTAGTTAATGATGGAGTTTTGCTCACTGATTATAAGGGACATGTTAAAATATTTAATCCAGCTCAGGAAAAAATGGAAAATAAAAAATTTGAAGATCTCTATGATAAATATTTATGGGATTTTTACGATTATGATGATGAAAGTGGATCCGAGCACAGGAAAGTTTATAGAGAAAAAAAACCAGTATTAGGTAAATATTCATTACTTACATATAAAAATGGGCAACCAAAATATTTATATTACAATACTTATCCTGTTTTAAAGGATGATGAAGTAATAGGAGTTTTTTCTGTAAGTAAAAATGAAGAAAAATTAGAGGAACTTTTATCAGAAACAATTGAATTAAAAAGAAGGCTTGCTAACAAAGATTTTACTAGTGAGCATAGTGATATTCTTAACAATGGAACTTCATATACATTTTCTGAAATAGTGGGCAATAGTGAAATAATTCAAAATACAATTAAAGAAGCTCAATCAATTGCTTTAGTAAATAAAAATGTTTTAATTATTGGAGAAACCGGTACGGGCAAAGAAATGTTTGCTCAAAGTATTCATAATTATGTAAATAAATCAGAACCTTTTATAGCAATTAATTGTGCTGCAATTCCTGAAAACCTTTTAGAAAGTATACTTTTTGGTTCAGTTAAAGGAGCATATACAGGCGCTACAGATAGCGAAGGACTTTTTCAATCAGCAGGTAAAGGTACTCTTTTGCTTGATGAGCTTAATTCTATGCCTGTTACTATGCAAACAAAATTATTAAGAGTTCTTCAAGAAAGAAAAATAAGAAAAGTGGGCGATTCAAAAATGTTTCCAATTTACTGCAGAGTAATAACTGCAATAAATGAAGACCCATTTGAATTAATAGAAAAAGGACTTTTAAGAAAGGATTTATATTTCAGGATTTCAGGTTTAACTTTAAATTTACCTCCTTTACGAATGAGAAAAGAAGATATTAAATTTTTAACAGAATATTATATTCGTAAAAATAATAAACTAATGAATAAAAATGTTGCAATAGTAACTCAAAATTTATTAAACATTTTAATGAATTACAGTTGGCCGGGCAATGTAAGAGAATTAGAATACATTGTTGAAAATCTAATGATAAAAGTAAAAAGCAACAGCAATATATTAACGCTTGATGATTTGCCAAAACATATACATAACATATTAAAATTACATCAAGATTCTATAGAAACTGACATAAGTATAGGTAATGATAAATTGTTGAATGATGTTTTGAATGATATAGAAAAGAAAATGATTTTGAAGGCATTGGAAGAAACGAATTGGAACATAACGCATTCGTCAAAGAAGCTGGGGATAATTAGACAAAGTTTGCTTTATAGAATGAAAAGATTAAATATTTCGAAAAAGTAAATTTAAATTTGATGTAAAATATTTTGCAGGATGACAATTTTTATACAGATACAAAAAACTATTGTATTTATTGATTATAATAGTAATTTAAAAACCAGTGTATATTTTTTATACACTGGTTTTTAAATTAGTTTAAATAATGTATTGAAATTGTAACAGATTTTAAATTTTTATTATGGCATACATATTGCTATAATATGATTACCACCCAAAAAGTCACTCCGTTACTTTTTGGGGCAAGTTATAACCTATAACTTGCCTCAGCATTCTGCGAATGCTGGGTAATCATATTGCGATGTTTCCAGTTTGCGACTTTGTCGCAACTTTCTGCAAGTGCCTTGCAGAAAAAAGTCGTGAACGACTTTCTGGTAAACAATCATAATAATATTAATAGCGTTAATTAAAGGAGGTGTTATTGTTGAACAAAAACAGTCTGCTTATTGAAAACGCATCACAGATATTAACAATGAATTCAGATGATACAAATGATGTGGGTTTAATAGAAAATGGATATATTTATGCTGAAGGCGGTATTAT
>JARBUP010000126.1 GCA_029239575.1 Bacillota bacterium | reverse complement strand
AGAAACTCATGACAAATAGCTGGACAATTGCAATATTGGCTCCAATTATTGTATCTATTGCAGTATCTTGGTTTAATAAAGTTAGTATTGTTGATGCTATAAAATTAATATTTAACTTTATGGCATCCATATCAAATTATAAAATATCAATATGGATTATAGTTTTATCTTTAGCTACTATAGTATTTGTATTTTTTTGCTATATAAAAATATCTAACATTAGTGAAGAAAAAGAACCTGAATGGCTTAAATATACACATGACACGTATAGAAAATGGAATTTTAAATGGACTTATGAAAAAAATTATTATGGTAAATATAGTATTGAAAACATACAACCAATTTGTAGCTGTGGATGTAGATTAATTCATAAGGATAGATTAAATAATATCTACTATGGAAGTGGTATTCTATTTTGTCCTAATTGTAAAAAAACATATGAAATGATTGACAACGATATAATTAATGAATTTGAAACACTATTGCATTACAATATAGAAACAAAAAATTATCTTATAAATAATGACAATTAAGTTACATTAGAGCCTGTGAAGAAAAGCATGTAAATTAGACAGAGAACCGTCCCCTATAATTTTGGTAATCAATAATCATTTTATATAAGCTTGAGGACTAATCTCAATCATCAAGATTATACTTAGGTGTCTATGGCTCAGCAAATTTAACTGATTTTAACAAAGGTACCATTTTCGAAATTGTTAAATAATGCGATAAAATTCTGAGGATAGTCCTCAGAATTTTATTGTTAGTTGAAAGGATAACACCTTTTTAGATATTCGTATACAAAGCATGCCAAAAATAAATATATAAAACAATATAATAGAGAAAAAAATAAAAGAATGCATGCTTAAACCAATAAATTACCCGTTAGATCCACTCCTAAAACGGGGAATTCCAATTATAAAATTTTCTAATAATAGTGACAATGTTAAAACAACTCCGCCGAACAAGGATATTACCACCTTAGATTTTAACCTGTAATTAATTGCACCTAATGAAAATTCCACCACACCATTGGTAAATAAAATAACAAACCTTCATGTTCGTTGAAAAAGAAAATTAATATAGCTGCAATGATGTAACCAATTAACCCAGCTTTCAGATTTAATGTATATGGATATTGCGCTAAATATGGCTATAATCACAACCACTTCCTCAAATGATGCAGGCAGAAATTGAAGTACAGGAGCAGGACAAATTAATAAGTCCCCTTGGGCAATATTCCTAGCATTCAAATATAACACCACCGATGATATTTTAATATACCATTATATGTAGAAGCTAGTTTTTTGCTTGGTAGTTTATTGTTGCTCCGAAAAATACTGTTTTAAATTAGAATAAAGCGATAAAATAAGAGCTTATAATCGTCGGTCTCAACGTTTATAAGCTTTATAATATTTATTCAAACTCCATAACTGGAAAGACATATGTGGTGTTTTTTAATGCGACTTAATATATTTTCATTAAGTTTTTTAAATCTATTATATGAATTTTCTGGTTTTTCGGAAGCTTTTAATATCAAAATACCTACTTTTATCATAATTTACAAAACATTTTACACAATATGTTTGACATAAATAAAAAGTTCTCATTTCCCAAAATATGATGTATAATTAAAAAGTACATTTAAAATCTAAAATATTTTTTACCTTTGTTCCGTTCAAGTATCTAAAATAAAAACTAATTAAACTCATATCTTAAGGAGGTGTTTATAATGAAAAAAGGAACTGTAACTTTTAAATCGAAAGAAAAAGGGTATGGTTTTATAATGTCTGAAACTGACGAACGTTTCTTCTTCCATATCACTCAAATTGGCCATGAAAACTTTGAACAACTTACAAAAGGTGATTCTGTGACTTTTGAAAACACAGAAACCCCGAGAGGAATGCAAGTAACATCTATTCTAGCTAACCCAATATTTATCCAAAACACTAATCATTTTAAAAAAACAATAAATTTTTCTGAGGAACAAATTCGCGAATTATTTGGTGACCTTGCTGCTGAAGATGAAAATATAGATCGATTCAACTCTTACTTTATCAAAACTGATACCTATGAAAAAATACACAATTCTCTACCTATAAGAATACTTGTTGCTCACAAAGGTATCGGAAAATCAGCAATTTTTAGAATGTCATATATCGAAAATCAAAATAGTAATGTTTTAAGTTTATGGGTCAAACCAAATGATATCTCTAACTTAGGAAAAGTTGAAGGACCAATTGATTCTCTAGAGTTAATCAGACAGTGGCACTCTGGTCTTGATGAACTAATAATTAATAAAATTATTTCTAATTTTAATCTCAATAGCGAAAACAGCTTTATAAATCAAGTAGCCAACAAAGGAATAAAATTGGCTGACCGTATTGCAACAATTGTAAAAAAAGTTCCTGAAGTTGTTAATATTGATTTCACAAAAAAACAAGTTGCCGAACAATATATGAAAGAAAATAAAATCATCATTATATTGACGATTTAGATAGAGCTTGGGATGGATCTGCGCAGAATATTTCTAGGATTTCAGCTTTACTAAATGCCATTAGAGATATGTGTAGTGAATCACAAGAGTTATGTTTTAGAATAAGTCTCCGAAGTGATGTTTATTTTTTAGTTAGAACAGCTGATGAATCAACAGATAAAATTGATGGCAATATTTTATGGCTCAAATGGACCGAACATGAACTTTTAGCACTTCTTGTAAAACGCATACAAAGCTTTTTTTCCGTTGATTTCTCCACAAGAGATTTGCTAAATATGACTCAAAGCCAGATGTCTGTATATTTAGACGACATAATGGAGAGTAATTTTAAGGGTGACGGAAAGTGGAATGAACGGCCAATACGTTATATTTTATTATCTCTTATAAGAAAAAGACCTCGTGATCTTGTTAACTTGTGTACTTTAGCTGCGCGAAATGCAAATGCAAATAATCGAAATTTGATAATTACAGATGATTGGGAAGAAATATTTGAGCAATACTCCTTAAGCCGTTTACAAGATACTATAAATGAACATAGATATGAATTACCTGAAATTGAACGCTTATTATTAGGAATGAAGCCGAGCCATGAAGCTAAAAAAATAGATAGACCTTATGTTTACAATAAAGATAAACTATTCCGTAAAGTCGAAGGCATTATTCAAAATAAGAAATTCTTTTTTTCAAATAATAAAGAGGCTAGTATAGAAGATCTAATTTCTTTTATGTACAAAATAAATTTTATTGTCGCTAGAAAAGATTTATCAAATGGATTTATTGACAGAAAATACTTTGAGGATAACAAATATATAACTTCCCATTACGTTGATTTTGGATATGATTGGGAGATACATCCAGCATTTAGGTGGGCTTTATACCCTGAATCCAGAGATGTTCTTCTTGGGACTGATTTTCCTGAGTATATTTAGCAAAAAATTATTATGTAATGAAATAAAACTTCTCTCAGTATATATGATTTCTAGTACATAAAGTTATAGCAGGTAAAGTCCTGCTATAATTTTATCGACTTTTTCTCCACACTATACAAAAATATCACCGTTCACGATATAAATTTTCTACCGTTTTATATTTATCCAAAACCCATGTTAGATGAGAATTCCTGAATGAGAACCAGATAATTATTATTTTCTTTTAGCCCATGCTTTATTTTTAAGTTTAAATTCACTAATTTTTAAAAAAGGCTCATTCGCACCATTTTCTAAAAAACTTGCAAAAGCTCTTATTGCATGACTTTCTATTTTTCCCTTAATATTAATGTATTCAGGTTTTATAGTTTCATATTTAAACATATCCCAATTAGGTATTTCTTTTCTATTAAATTTAACACGATTACCTAAATTAGAGCAGTAACCAATGTATATTTCTTTATTAATTGTATCTACCAAATAATAAACAGCATTTCTAACATCCTTATGCAAATATAACTCATCTTTACTTATCCATTTTGAAGAATATTCTATTATGTCCTCATTTGCACTTTTTTCTTTTTCATTTTCAAATAAATTTAACATATTTCGTTCAATCATTTGTTCAAATATTAAGTCATATTCCGTATTTAACTTAAGAAAAGTTGATAAATACTTATAAAAACTCTAAATTTTATTAATATAAGGTATTCATTCATCTTTATATTACTTTGAGTCTCATACGCAAAATCCGAACCGTAAGTAAGTCATAGGTACAGGTATTGTCATATCACATTTCTAATTTTTCTATGCAAATTTCTGTTAATTATTATACTACTTGGTGTCAGTAGCCCCGTACCCTTTCACCCCCTTTTTTTCTACTCATAGACCCTGTCTTTTTTGAACCACTGGCATAGCCAGGGGTTTTCTGTATACAATAAAAGGTCAATATGGCAAGAGCCTTATTGACCTCAATTCATTTTAACTTGTTAAACTCTCTAAGCAAGCGATTGACAACCCTATTTTGCTCACTTAAGTAATTCCTTTCCCATTTTTTCTTCAAAATCAAAGGATCATACTTAATCAAATTGGAATCTATTTTCTTTCCCTTAGCATTTAATCTTAAATTAGCAATCATGTCTTTATTCAAACAGCAACTAACATATTTAGTACCACTTCCACAATGACAGTCTCCAAATGGATTTAATTGATTTACAAATACATGATTATCTAATCTATCCTTTACTTCTAACCCAATCCATTTAATATCTCCATATGTTGAATAAAACACTTCAAATATCTGATGACGATATAGCCAAATTGTTATATAATGCATTGCATCATATATTCTATCGCCAAATAGATTTCCCAAGTTCTCCGGATTATCTGTATAACAAATTGTTGGTGGAATAAATGTGTCGTAAATTTTTCCAGCTGCATTAAGATGGGGGTGATAAGGGAAATCAATAAATGTAATTAATGGATCAATACAAATTGCAAGAGGTTGCCCTTTAAAAGCAAGACTTTTATTGTCATATATAGCTACAATAAAAGTTTTCTCTTCTAGTTGGGAAATGACATTTTGTATTTTAGCCGAAAGGGTATTCTTATTGCCTTTGCCATCGTCATTTTCAATAACTGAACCATTATAAGTTGTAATATCAATACCTTGAATTATATCGCTAACTATACCTTCATTATCATTACATTTTCTTACAGGAGTGGCACTAATAAAGTACCACTCCCCTGTAAGCTCTCCAAAATTCTTAATAAATGTCTTTTTACAAGGACCATAGTCACCACAAATATCTTTATTTGTTTTTACTTTGTCAGGCAATGCGATTTCCCCTGGTCACCCGTGTTTTTTTTAGGACCTTTATGACCATTATCGCCATCGTTTCCTTTATCTGGTTTTGGGTCATGTCCATAATCGTTCTTCTTATCGTTATTATCTTGCATTTTAGCTCCTATCCGTTATACATTGAACAATGTACAACTATTTATTTGTTGTTAATAATTACTTCTACTCTAATAGTATGAATAGGATGTTATGATGAATTTTCCATGTTATACTTCCTCCTTATAAAAATTTAGGATGAAGTTATGAGACTGAATTCAACTCGTACATACGTTCCTCTTGCATAAAACGTAGCTTTATGATATAAATAATACAGATTGTTATGAGTTTCATATTAGTCAAGCTAGTAATGTATTGGCGTACGTTTCTAGCTTTTTTCATACCTTCTTATATAAACTCTTACGAGCTACCTAACTTAATCATCTGATAAATTAATACTTTCTATCAATTCATCATAGTCAATCGCTTCCGCTGTTAATCCCATTTTTAGCTGCTCTTGTACTCTTGAATTAATCTTTTCTTGATACTTTGCTTTGAAAGCATCTTCTGCTTTTTGTTTGGCAATTTGCTCTTTCTTCTCCTTGATTTCCCTGATTCTCGTTACAAACATATTAAAATATTTTTCATCTGTTTCAAGATTACAACACTTATCACAATGCATTAATCTATAACAATTCGATAAAAATGCCTTTTTATTTTCTTCAATTGTTTCTATATTTAACACACCGTTTAAATATAAGAAATAATCTGTAAAATCTAAAAAAACATCATCCTCACGGTAGTTTGTAACAAGCATATTAATAAACCTATAAACACCTTCATTATAACCATCCTGAGACAAATCATCTCTTATTCTTTTGATCACCGATGTCATCAAATCTGTTCTATTGACATCAAGGTTAATCGCACCAATAAATTCGTCTCTCTCAAGCAAATAATGGAATCGCTCTAAATCAGCCTTAAATTCTTCTTTAGATTTTGTATGTTTGGAAAATAAACTTTCAAAAACAAATTGATACTTATTATTAGCAACAACACCTTCATTCTCAAATTGCTCTATGTACTTGTCCAAAGTAGGACGAGTTATTTTGAGTTTATTGGCAAATTCACCGATTTTAATATCGAACTCTTTTAACCTGCCTTTAATGTCCATCTTATCTCACCTTTCTATATACAGAATAACATGTGAAAATAATTTTGTCAATTTATTTTTAATTATTTTGTAAATTGATTTACATTTATTTTTAATAATTCTATATACAGTGTCGTTAATTTTAAAATTATACTATATATAACGCAGTTTGATTTTATATCAAACCATATTTTTTCCAAGATTACCTTAATTTAAAGGATAATTCATACAATTTTACAAATTACTACAAGCCTTTTACATTTACTTTAATTTTTTTAATTAATCTTTCAAATCACTTCATCTATTTGAAAAAAATTGAGCCATAACTGCACAGCCTAACAATCTAAATTCAAATTTTGGTATATTGGCACTATTTTAATACTCTATTTAACTCATATTATATCTCAACGTATTATGTTTCCAAACTGTATCTATATTATCATTCAATTATTTTTGCTCAGTCTTCTCTTCTAAAACTGCAACAGCTTAACATACATAAAATTAACTTTCTTATGTTTGTGGAGTTTCTATTTTTTGCGCATCATTATCTACAACTTTTATTTAGACTGTGACACTTGTTAAAATTGAATATTTTGAAATGCTTTCTAATTATTATAGCTTTAATTTTATAAAAATTTATAAATAATTACTTGACATTTGATAATATATTTTTTTATATTGCTATAACCTAATAAGGAACTAATGATGGTGTAAAACATGAAGGAATTCAAGTATATGTAATTAATTAAGGAATTTATAAATAATACCAGATATATTTAATTTTACATGTAAATATTATAAAATACCCAAAAACCCTGCAAGAACATGCGGAGGTATTGGAAAAAGAATGCTGATTTAATGCATTTTTGGATTGTTGATGAATTTAATAAATTTATTGCTGCTGTAGAAGATAAATTGATTTCGAAGGTTTGTTTTGAAATTCTTTTTTGGGCAGGCATAAGATCAGGCGAATTATTAGCTTAACACTAAGTGATTTGATGTCGAAAATAAATCATTGAGTATAAATAAAAAATTATGCTAGACTTAATAAAGAAAACTTAATTCTTGAGCCAAAGACACCCAAAAGTATATTAAACACATATTCACATTTATATCCTAATAAACATAGCAAGGTGTCTGATACGCTTCAACTATTTACCCACAACAATTAATAGATGAAAATAAAAAATTTATAAGTGTACGTTTTATGTACGATGAACAAAAAATAAACCTTGAAAGGCTAAATATCGCAGCTTTTCAAGGTTTTAATTTTTTTATTCCCACTCAATAGTGCCGGTGGCTTACTTGTTACGTCGTAAACTATTCTGTTTACATTGTCCACTTCGTTTACTATTCTGTTACTTACTTTTTCCAACACATCGTATGGTATACGAGCCCAGTCGGAAGTCATTCCGTCTGTTGATGTTACTGCTCTTAATGCTACTGTGTGTGAGTATGTTCTGCCGTCTCCCATAACGCCTACGCTTTTGATGTTAGGAAGGCAAGCGAAGTACTGCCATATTTTGTTCTGGAGACCTGCTTTTCTGATTTCATCTCTGAATATGAAATCTGCTTCTCTTACT
>JARBUP010000125.1 GCA_029239575.1 Bacillota bacterium | reverse complement strand
TGTGCTGAATTAGGGCTTTTATGATTAAACCTGTCCCTTTTAAATATTTTATATGCAGCTTTATGATCCATTTTTAAAACATAGGATGCAAAAATCATTAAAATAGCAGCAATTCTTGATGGTAAAAAATTTGCAACATCATCTGCTTTAGCTGAAAATCTTCCGAAGTTAATATATTTTTCATTTTTATATCCAACCATGGAATCAAGTGTGTTAATTGCTTTGTACATAAAACCAAGGGGTGCACCGCCTATTAAAATAAATATTAAAGGAGCTATTACACCATCCGATGTATTTTCAGCAACTGTTTCAACTGTAGCTTTCGATATGGTTTCTTCATTGAGTTTTTCCGTGTCCCTACCTACTATGTATGATAAATAAAGTCTTGCTTGACTTAAATTATTTTTACTTAAAGCATAATAAACTTTCATGCTTTCATCTTTTAAACTTTTAGTTGCTAATATGTAATAAATCATTATACTTTCTATTACTACTGCAAAAACTGTATTTACTTTAGAGGCAAAAAATATAATTAAATACGGTACAAGAAAAGATGTAAGAACAACTATAAACCAAAGCATAATACCTGCTTTTCTTTCACTTTCTCCATTTTTGCAATTAATTCTAAGTTTTTTTTCTAAATAAGAAATCATATTGCCTATTAGTCTTATAGGATGAGGAAAACCTTGCGGATCTCCTATTATTAAATCCAATACATATCCAGCTATTATTGATATCATAATTTATACCCTTTATATTCAATACATTTATTTATAAAATTTTCTGCAAAATTTATATTTCCAAGAAGATGCAAATGTGGATATCCCATAAATTTTGTTTCATCAGCTATTATTGAGTCCCAACTTCTATTGGAATATGGTTTAGAAGCAACAAATGAATCACCTAAATTTGTACTTTTAGAATAATGGAATTCATGAACATTTATGCATTCGCCTTTTTTACACATTAAATTGTCCTGCTTAGCTTTTAGTGTTGCATAACCGAAATTATTTAAATTTTTAGTCATAAAACTTTGACCATCTGCTGCTGATACTAATTTATATTCTTTGTTATTTTCATCTTT
This sequence comes from Bacillota bacterium, assembly GCA_029239575.1. Classification (GTDB taxonomy): domain Bacteria; phylum Bacillota; class Clostridia; order Tissierellales; family Sedimentibacteraceae; genus Sedimentibacter. The sequence goes on along the minus strand of JARBUP010000125.1, from coordinate 6,948 downwards.
AAAACTATTTAAAAGATACATGTATCCACCGCATTCTGCAAATGTTGGAAGTCCTAATTTAATTTTCTGGTTTAAATCATTTAGCATATCTTTATTTTTAGACAATTCATCCATATAAAGTTCAGGATAACCTCCACCTATATATAATCCACTTACATCTTCGGGTAGTTTCTCATCTTTTAAAGGACTAAACTTAATTAATTCGGCTCCTAATTCTTCAAGCAAATTTAAGCTGTCTTCATAATAAAAACAAAATGCTTCATCATTAGCAACTGCAATTTTTACATCATCTAATTTATTTATTTTAATATCATCATATTCTATGCAATCAGCTTTTTCTGCAAGTTCAAGTAATCCATCTAAATCAATTGTATTTAAAGCAGTATTTCCTAATTCAGATACTATTGATTGTAGGTTTCCTATTTCTTGAGCTGTAACTAATCCAAGATGCCTACTTTCTAATTTGCAGTTTTCAAGATGAGGCATATAACCATATACTTTTACATCAGTATTTGATTCAATTATATTTTTATAATATTGGTACATTCCATGGGAAATATTGTTTAAAATAACACCTTTAATACCGCTATTTTCTCTGAAATTTATAAATCCTTCTAACAAAGCACAAACAGATAATGCCATTCCCTTGCAATTTACTACTAATATAACAGGACATTTTAAAGTTTTAGCAAGCTCATAAGAACTTGATATAGTTCTTGAATCTATTCCGTCATAATATCCCATTACACCTTCTATAATGGATATATCCATATTTTTGCTGTTTTTTCCTAAAATATATTTACATGTATTTTGACCTAATATAAATTCATCTAAATTTCTTGATGATATTTTTATTACTTCAGTATGAAACATTGGGTCAATATAATCAGGACCTGATTTATATGCTTGTACTTTCTTGCCTTTTAATAAAAATGCTTTTAATAAAGCAGTTGTAATTGTAGTTTTACCGCTATTGCTACCAGCGGCAGCAATCATAATTTTAGGTATATTTAATTGAACTTTAATTATTGCCACTTCCTTTGCCACTTATTACATAAATAGGATTTTGTCCCATCATCATATTATAAGAACCAACTTTTTTTGATTTAGAAACTGAAATATTTATTATTTCTGTATCCTTTAATTTATATTTTTCAATACAATTTAAGGCTTCATTTAAACTTTGAAGAGTTATTGTATTTATAACAATATTAACTTCAGGATTTTTTTTAAGTAAAACATTTATTATTTCATCTAAATTTCCGCTGCTTCCTCCTATGAAAGCTGAGTCAGGCTTTGGAAGATTTTCTATTCCATTTGGTGCTTTATCTTCTATTACTTCTATGTTAAAAGCCTTAAACTTTTTTATATTTTGTTTTATTAAATTAACTGCTTCTTTGTTTTTTTCTATGGCGTATAATAAACCATCATTTAATTTCAAAGCAGTTTCTATGGAAACAGAGCCCGTACCTGCTCCTATATCATAAATAACTGAATTTCTTTTTAAATTTAGCTTAGATATGGAAATTGATCTTACTTCCCTTTTAGTCATTGGAACTTTTCCTGTTATAAATTCTTCATCTCTTATGGAATTAAGGCTTTGACTATAATCAAGAGCTTCATTATTATGTATTATCATAACGCATAATGAATCAAATTTCAAATGAAGAATGTTTTCAGCGCTGTCTTCTATTATTTTTTCATTTTCATATGATAAGTTTTCACCAACACTTATTTTTAAATTCCCAAGACCTTTATCTGTAAGAATTTTACATATATTTTCAGGTCTTAAATCTCCACCAGTTAACAAAAATGTAGTTTTATTAAACATAATATTTGAAATAATATTTGTATTTCTTCCGTGAGCGCTTATAAAGTGAATATTGTCCCAAGGTAAATTTAATTTTGAACAGAAATATTGAAGAGAGCTTATAGCTGGTATATTTTCTATTTCAATATCTTTCTCTTCTAAAAGCATTTCTGTCAGTTTCTTAGACATACTGTAAAAACCAGAGTCCCCTGACACTAAAACCGAATAACATGCGAAACTGCTTGTTTTTATGTAGTTTACTATTTCCATTGAGTTAATGCTTATGTATGATTCTTTTTTTAAATGAGAAAAACTCTCTATCATTCTTTTTGCACCTATTAAACAATCTGAACTCTCTATTAAATCAATTGCTTTTTTATGCAAATAGTCCATGCTTCCTAAACCAGTTCCAACTATATATACTTTTTTCATATCCATACCTTTTCTAAACTATCTTTTTAAAAATTCACATATTTCTATAACAGTCATTCCTTTTTCTTCAGGCTTTCTAATCACAAGGCATTCTGTATTTGTTTTAATACATGCATTTACTTTTTCATCAAAACCACCTGATGCTGCACTTTCCTTTGTAACAACATACTTAGCTTTAATAGCATTAATCATTGCAATATTTAATTCTTCGCTTATTGGTCCTTGCATGCAAATTACATTTTTATTTAAATATCCTAATTCAATGCATCTATTCAATGAGTTAATCATGGGAAGTATTCTAACAAAAATATTTTCTGCATAATTTTTCACTTCTGTAAATTTATCAAGATCCTTACTGCCCGTTGTAAGCAATATATTGCCTTTACTATTGTTTAAATATTTTACACATTCTTCTACTGAGTCAAAATATTTACAGTAGTTGCTTTCATTTGAGTTCCTAATAATCCTTAAATATTTTTTATTACAATCTGCTGAGGCTTTAATAATATTTTCTGTAACTATTTTGGCAAATGGATGAGTAGCATCAACTATAAAGTCATAATTTTTAATTTTAAACAATTCAACCATTTCATCTTGGTTTAATCTATTTTGAAAAACATTAATGTTTTTTAAATTATTTATGAACTGTTGACCATAATCTGTGGCAATATACAAATCTGCCTTTATATTATTATTAGATAAAAATTCTGCTAACTGCCTTCCTTCCGTTGTGCCGCCGAAAATGCAGATACTTACCTTATTCATTTAATTTTCCTATTCTATATTCATGTGTAAAATTAGGATTATATAGTTCACTTCTTTCATAATCATTTCCGAGGAAATATCCTACTAGTACTAAAGCTGTTTTAGTTATGTTATTTTCTACCATAGTTTTATGTAATGTTTCAATTGTGCATCTAAATATTTTTTCATCCGGCCATGTTGCTTTATATACAACTGCAACAGGTGTATCTGATTCATATCCTCCTGCTACAAGTTCCTTTGACAACTCTTCAGTTAAACTTGAACTTAAAAATAAAACCATAGTAGATTTATGAGCAGCAAATGAACGAATACTTTCCCTTTCAGGAACAGGCGTTCTTCCTTCCATTCGAGTTATTATTACTGACTGACTAACATTAGGCAATGTATATTCTGCGCCTAAAGAAGCTGCTGCTCCGCAAAAAGAGCTAACGCCTGGAACAACTTGATATTTTATATTTAATTCATTTAAAATGTCAATTTGTTCTCTTATTGCGCCATAAATACTTGAATCCCCTGTATGAAGTCTAACAGTCATTTTATTTTCAGCTTCAGCTTTTTTAACTGTTTCAATAACTTCTTCTAATGTCATATGAGCACTGTTGTAATGCTCACATCCTTCTTTTGTATAATTTAAAAGTTCTGGGTTAACCAATGAACCTGCATATATTACTACATCTGCTTCTGTTAAAAGTCTGTGTCCTTTCATTGTAATTAAATCCACTGCTCCAGGACCTGCACCTATAAAATATAACATAATTTTCTCCTCTTAATTTAATATTCCTTTGTCATTTGAATAAATTATCAAATTCGTTTTTAATTTGTTATCAATTCTTTTATTTATATAAAACAAAGCTTTTTCGCTTATTTTCTTAATTACCTGCTTTTCAATATTTTCTCTTTTTAAAATATCAAGAGCCTGTTCAGTTGTTACACATGATAAAATTTCTTTTATAACTTCACTTCCTGAATTATACAAACCTGCATAGCAACTGAAAATTTCCATTCTGAAATCTCCGTTGTGTGAATGAGTATTCATCATGCCACCTGCAACTTTTACCATTTTTCCTATGTGACCAACAATCAATATTTCTTCGAAGCCTAATTCAACACAGTAATCTAAGACCTCTCCTAAATAATTGCTGAATTTCAAACTATTTTCTCCTCTAATATTTAAAGTTCTATCAATGAATGACTGTGCATAATTCCCTGGAAAAGCTAAGAGTTTATTAAACCCTTTTTCTTTTATAACATTCATCTCAATCTTTAAGCTATCAATAAGAGCTTTTTCACTCATAGGTTCGACTATTCCTGTTGAACCTAATATTGATATACCTCCAATGATACCTATGTGAGGATTAAATGTTTTCTTTGCTATCTTTTCACCTTCTGGTACAGTAATAAGTACACTTACTCCTTTATTATAATTATATTGTTCGCAAATTGACTTAACATTTTCAGTTATCATTTTTATAGGACCTGAATTTATTGCAGGACCTCCAACAGGACAATTAAGTCCTTTTTGTGTAACCCTACCGACACCTGTCCCACCTTCTATATGTATTCCTTCTGTCTCAACAAGCTTTACTGTAGCGTATATCATTATACCATCAGTAGCATCTATATCATCACCGCCATCTTTAATGACAGCACAACTTACATCTGTACTATTAAAATTTTGATCTTTTATATCAATTGCTAATTTTTCTCCGTTTGGTAATTTAACTAAAATATTATCTACGACTTCTCCTGAAAAAATCATTAAAGTCGCAGCAGTTGCAGCAGCTGTGGCACATGTTCCAGTTGTAAACCCGCATCTTAATTTTTTACCATTTTTTATTATATATTCTTTCATAACAACTCCTTTAGAGTATTATCGTCTGGTTAGGTCATAAAAAAAATCTTCCAATTTTCTTGGAAGATTTAATAATTCAATATATTAACAGAAAAACTGTTAATTTAATTATTTTAGATAATCCTCCCGAATATCTTTAAAAATTAAACCTGGCAGGTCTCCTGACTATCGGATCATTTAGTACTCACCTTCCCATGTTATACACAGTGGCATTAAGCACTATCACCTTTCACAGTAGCGGGGGCTGTAACAGCTTAGACTGTTTTCCCTATTAAAACGTTCGTTACCAAATTTATTAATATTTAGTTTATACGAATTATATATTATAAAGATATTATTGTCAACAATCATAAACAAAAGTTTTTTAATTAGGACAATTTAATATATTTTTGTAATTATCAAGATTAATTATCATAAGATTATATTAGAATATATTTGGGGGTATTTATGGAAAATGTGATAAAAAAAATTAATATAATATTTTTAATAGCTCTAATTCTCCTACTTTTAATAAACGTTTATTCCTATTTTACAAATTCAACTCTAACAATTGACGCGCCAAGTGAAAATCAAATTAAAAAAATAAAATTAGTTATTGATCCAGGACATGGAGGTGTTGATCAAGGAGCATCTGGAGATGAAACCCTTGAAGCTCCAATAAATTTAGACATTTCACTAAAACTTATGAAATTTCTACAAGTTAGTGGTTATGAAGTTGAAATGACGAGATATGGTGATATAGGACTTTATGACGAAGATTCCAACACTATACGTGAAAAGAAAAATGCAGATATTAGAAACAGAGTAAAAATTTTAAACAATTCTGATGCTGATTTAGCTGTATTAATTCATTTAAATGCATTTCCACAAAAACAATATTATGGTGCCCATGTATTTTATAAGGGTAATAATGCATCAAGTAAAGCTGCTGCATTTACTATTCAGGAAAGTTTAAAAGAAACTCTTGATAAAAATAACAAAAGAGTTCCACAAGCTAAAAAAAATGTTAAAATAATAGATGATTCAGAAATACCTACTGTATTAATTGAATGCGGATTTTTATCTAATACTGAAGAAGAGAGAAAATTATTAACAGATGAATATCAAGAAAAAATAGCATGGGGTATTTTCACCGGCTTAATGAATTATTTCAATCAAAATTAAAATAAAAACAAAAAAATCTATATGATTGTAAAGATCAGCTTTATGACAAAGTTTTATTTTTGTCATCCTGAGTGATAGCGAAGGATCTTATTATTTGAATTAATTAATAGATTCTTCACTACGTTCTGAATGACATTGTCAATAGTCTGCTCTGAACATTTATATAGGTTTTTTTGTAGTATTTATAAGAAATATGTTAGTATTTGTAAATATTGTAACATAAATATAAAATTTGATAAATAAAACAATTTATTTATTGAAAAAGCTCGATATTTGTTGTATACTCAAAAGTATATCATATAAATTCAATGGGGGAACATTGTATGGATTTCAAGGGAATTGAGTCATTTTTAACAAATATAAAGTCTGTCATATCATGCAAAATCGTTGCAGATGAATATAACTCTATCACAGAAATACACGTTTTATCTGATTTAAGCAGACATACAAAACAAGTTGCAAGAGACATTCGTTCAGCTTTATTATCTAATTTTAACTTAGATATTGATTATAAAATAATAAGTGTTGCTCAAATCATGAAAGATCTATCTGTTAACACAGACTTTAGATTTATTTATGATGGATATACAAATGAAATTACTCAAGACCGTATTAAAATATGTTCTAAATTTACATATGAAGATAAAGAGTATGTTGGAGAAGCTGAAGGAATTAGAACAGAAAAAAACATACTAAAAGTTGCAGCAACATCAACTCTTGATGCAATAAAAAAAGCAATCGGTTTAGACTGCTTTGTAATTGAAGATGTTCAACCAAGTAAAATCGCTGGACAAGAAGTAATGTTAACAGCAATAACATACATAAACCAAGGGAAGGAAAATGTTCTCACCGGTTCTTCCTTAGTAACAAATAATATAATAGACTCTACCATAAAATCCACATTAAATGCAATTAATCGTAAAAT
>JARBUP010000124.1 GCA_029239575.1 Bacillota bacterium | reverse complement strand
TTCAAAAAACTTATCTTTATTTTTTACAAATGATATAATATCATTAATTTTTTCTGGTACAATAACAGCTTCGGATTTTTCTTTACTTTGGTCAAGATTTTTCCTAACCTGCTCTTTATCCATCGATTTATCTGCGTTTACAATCTCTGCATCAATTGATTCAATAAAATTTTCATCAATATCATATAAAAAAGTAGAGCTATTATATTCTATTGGTAGTTTTCTTGCTTTTATTGTCGCTGAAAAATTTTTACGATTAATTCCAAATTGTCTTATAAATTTATCGGTTATAATTTTTTTATCTTTTTCTCTATTTTTATTAGCTAAAGTATTTTCATTAATAGATTTTGCTATTCTTATAAGTTCTAAATATGATAAATCTAAAATTTTTCCTTCACTCATGATTTCATCTACTCCTTACAAATATTACCGCAGTATAGAATTTCTTAATTACAGTTTAGATAATATTACATATATAAACAAATTATGGAATATTATATTTCTTAACACTTGTAATTTTTCTATATTAAAATATTTTTTCCTTCTAAAATAAAAAAATAAAGTAGCTATATAAATTATTATAGCTACTTTATTTAACACCTAATAGTTTTTTTTCTAATTCATCATAGTCATAACTTCTTTGCTCATAATTATTAAATTTATTCTTTGGTGCATTGTATATAGGTTCTTGAAAAGTTCCTGGCTTAACCATACTTATCATAGCTCCTATAAAGTTTTCCACTTTCTTATTTTTAAAGTGATTATATACTTTTGATATAATCTCCATATCTCCCTTGGCACTATCATATATCTTCTTAGCATCCAATGATGTAATATCATGACCATCCATTATATTTTTAATTTTATCTATGTATTTATCTTCTTCTATATCCCTATTTACTGACACTTTCTCATTAACTCTAATTGATTTATTGGCATGTATATGAAATTTTAGACTTGTTACTTTTCTACCTGTTTTTATTTCTTCAAAATCAAAACTTATATCAGTTAATTTCTTTAGTTCCTTTTGAGACTGCATTATTATTTTTCTTTTGAAATCTGCAAATAAAGGATATATATTCTCAGATTTTACAAGTTTCCTTAAGTCTTTAAGATCTATCTGTATAGATTTTTGTTTTTTAAATTCATTACATTTTAAAATTTCATATATTCTAGGTGAATATTTACTTTTCATACTCAAAATATTAGCTAATTTATATTGTGTAAACATGGTATTAAGTTTTAACATATATGGTTTTAGATATGGACTAAAAGTTAATTCTACATATCCACTTCCTTTTTCATATACAGCACTACTTAACCAAGCAATTTGAATAAGTTTTTTCCCTTCATGAATTTCAAAAACCTTTTTCATCAATTCTTTAGTTATTTTAGGTATTGAAGTATATTTTGTTTTTGTATTAACTCCTAATAAATCCATAAATTCATTGATTTTAAATTTATATGATTTAAATTCTTCATCATCTGGTTGAACCATACTAGCCAATGTAAGAATAATTTTTTGTTCTTCTAAACTTAAATCATAACTAGAATTCATAATAAAATAATTTGATTTAGTTACTAAAAATTGCTTATCCATATAATCACCTCATAAGAATATATTACCAAACAAATATGACCTTGTCTACCAATAGTCATACTTAGGTACGCAAAAGTCATATTTAAACTTTATTTAGGTACGCAAAAGTCATACTTAGGTACGCAAAAGTCATATTTAAACTTTATTTAGGTACGCAAAAGTCATACTTAGGTACGCAAAAGTCATACTTAAGTTTCTAAAGTCAACTATATCAAGGGTTTAAGCAGTGTCTAAAACATATAAAACAATATATAAAACAAATAAAACAACAACTGTGGTTGTTATCTATATTCTTTAATAAAAATAAAAAATGAATTCCACAGAACAGTAGTTATATTAATTTGAGGTGGAGGGAGCATCTATGTAATTAACTATATTAGAAAAAATCATAATGAATATAACACATATAAGCTAAGAATTAAAGTTTTGTACTTTGTGTAAACCTCAAATTAACTTTAACAACTTTTCTTCTGAATTATAATTTTAGTTAAGGTCAATCTTTCCACGTTAATTTTAACTTTGATTAAAATTATATTTAGAGCAAAAATTTCTTCAGTAAAATGGCGGGTTACGAAGTTTATATGTATATTACTTTAGAACATTAAAGTAATAATATAAAAATACTAAGAAAAATGGAGGGATAAGGAGAATTTCCAAGTAAATATTGTATAATATCCTAAATAATGATAACAATGTAATTTGAGGCTTGTACATCACTATATTACAATTAAATACAAATAAGTATATAATATAAATGCATGCAAAATATGTACTTATTATAAAAAAATAGGTGGTGTGTATATTATGAAAGAGTTAGATTTAAAAGAAACTAAAATGGAAGAACTTAAATTAGAAGAGGTAAACATTGACGAATTAGAAATACTAGAAGATGGAATTACTCCTAGCTTTGGATTTGGATGTCCTCATGGATGGTTTGGATCATATTGTAATTAAGAATAATTTTTTAAGAAAAGTCTTTTTCTTTATGGGAGAAGACTTTTTTTAAATCGATTGTAATAATTAATTTAATATTAATATATGGTACAGTATGGGACGGTGTTGTTTTATGAGAGTTCATTTTATAGAAGATAAAGGAAATATAATTTTGTATTTGCCAGATTCATTAAAATTTTTCAAGATAAATTCCACTACTAAATCTATAATAAAAGATATTGTAAATTTCAATGAAAAAACTTTAATAATGGAGAAATACAAAATAAATGAAGATCAATACAATTACATAAAAACGTTTATTACAAAAAAAGAAATTATAAATTATGAAGTAAGCAAACATAAAGAATGTTTATCTAAATTGACATTAAATATAACGAATAAATGCAATTTAGATTGCAAGTATTGTTATGCTAATGGTGGAATTTATAATTCTAAAGAATCACAAATGTCAGAGAATACTTTGAAAAAAACTTTAGATGTATTTCTAGACAAATATAAAAATATACAAAGCATACAACTTTTTGGTGGAGAACCTACCTTAAATTTAGCTGCAATAGAATTTGTTGGTGATTATTTTGATAAAAAATATAATATACATGAAATAGATTTTAAGCCTATTATTTCATTAGTTACAAATGGAACATGCTCTAGCGATAGATTCATTGGAATTATAAACAAATATAATATACAACTAACAGTAAGTATAGATGGACCTAAATGTATTAATGATAAAACTAGATTATTAAAAAATGGCCAAGGTTGTTCGGATGCAGTAATAAGTAATATCTTCAAATTAAAAAAATATACAAAACAGCCTGAAAATGCAGAAGCTACTTTTACACAATATCATGTAAATAGTAACATTGAGGTTTCAGATGTAGTTGAATATATAAAAAAAGATTTAGGAATACAAAATATTCATATAGTACCTGTGAGTTGTGAAAAAACGGAAGATTTTTATTTAAAAGATAGGTCATCATTTGTAAAATCTATACCTGAAATTATTGAAAATAAAAAGAAATCAGGATATAAAAATAATTACATGATAATTGATAGAATAATAAGAAATCTGATTTCTAAGACGACTAGTCAATATATATGTAATGCAGGTATATCAACTTTTTCAGTATCTACGAAAGGAGATATTTATCCTTGTTTTATGCTTACAGATATAGATAAATATAAATTAGGTAATATACGTAATGATGATAAATTTTCTTTAAATATTTCTAACGACAAATTAAATTTATTTGATAACTCATATAAAGCGAATTCATTAAAATGTAAAAATTGTTTTAATAATACTCTGTGTCATGGATGTATAGGAATAAATTATTTTAATACTGGTAATGCATTCAAAACTTCTGAAGAAGATTGTAAATTTATGAAGACATTAACAGAAAACATTATATTATCTTTATGTAAGATTAGTTAGGAGTAATAGTATTTATGAATAAAAATAAACCTTTAGCGGTTTCAGATATAAAATCATACTTACTTTTTAAATATGATAATAAAGAAGATATATATTGTATTGGGAGTTTAGCTAAAGATAAATATATTGAAGTTAATCAAAACTTGAAAGATAAGATTTTAACTGTAATTAGTTATTTTGATGGTGATAATACATTAGATGATATAAAATATAAGTTACAAAATAAGAATAATATAAAGATAAATATAATTAAGTTATATCAGTTATTAGATAAATCCGGGTTAATAGAAAATTCTAATAATTCCAATATAGAAAAAAATGAGTATGAAAAATATGGAGTAAATATATTAACTCTAGAATTAAGTAAAGTAAATAATTTTTTTTATTTCTTAAGTAAATATATTAATTTTATAATTTTTACATCAATAATTATAATTTTTATGTCTATTCCCAATTTTATTTTAATTTTGAAACAAATGTTATATTTAAATATATTTAAAATTGTAAATTCAGCTACATTAAGTGTAATTATTTCTATAAGTATAACTACACTTAGTGTAATATTCCATGAACTTTCACATGCAATAGTTGCAACAAGATTTGGACTTAAGCCGAGGAAGTTTAAGATTTCTTTATATCTATATTTAAATCCTATAGCATATATAGTTATACCTGGAATTTATACTATAGAACGGAAAAAAAGAATTTATATATGGTTATCAGGAGTTTGTTGTAATCTGTTAATTTTATCAAGTGCTATTTTATTGCAGAAAATTACTACAGGTGTCATTCATAATATATTTATGATTACATGTTATTCTAACTTAGGGTTGATAATTGGTAATTTAGTACCATTTTTGCCGCTGGATGGATATTTTGTTTTATCTACATTATTAAAAATCCCTAATTTGAGAAAAAAGTCTTTTAAATCTTTTAAAAGTTTTTTGCAATTTAATCCTAAATCTAATTCTAAGTCTAAGTCGTTTAAAGGTATATATTTATGCTATTTTATAGTATCTGTTATAATGATTTTATATTTGATTTTTTCACAATTTAGTCAAATGTATTATAATTTTATGATAGGATGGCGGATAAATAATAATATATTTGATGGCATAAATGAGATAAAAATTTATATACTCGTAATGGCAATATCTTTATATAGTATTATTAAGCTTAGATTTAAAAATAATCAAAAAATAAACTGTAAAAATACCTTTAGTGATTAAAAGTGGTACTCTTACAGTTTTAATTGTATTAGGATTAAAATAGATTTATTTTGAAGAAAGTAGGTGTATGTAATGGAAAATATTATTAGAACAATAAATATAACAAAAAAAATTAAAGGAGTTACTCTAGTAAATAAGATAAATATTAATTTAGAACAGGGAGATATATATGGATTTTTAGGACCAAATGGATCAGGAAAAAGTACTACAATAAAGATGATCCTTGGTCTTGTAAAACCCACAGAAGGTACAGTTGAAATAAATGGTTATGATGTTTGGAAAGATAAAAATAAAGCTTTAAATTCAATTGGTGCAATGATAGAAGCTCCAAGTTTTTATGATTACTTAAGTGGATATAAAAACTTGGATTTATATAAAAATTTATATAATTTACCTAAAGATAGAATTGATGAAGTTCTTAACATTGTTGGATTGGAAAAAGAAAAAAATAAAAAAGTTAAAAAATATTCTTTGGGAATGAAACAACGCTTAGCTATTGCAAGGGCTTTTATAAATCATCCTAAAATAGTTATACTAGATGAGCCCACAAATGGTTTGGATCCGATAGGAGTTGTAGAAATAAGAAATTTGATAAAAGAACTTTCTGTAAAAGAAAATATAAATTTTATAATATGCTCACATATATTAAGTGAAATACAAGAACTTTGTAATAAAGTTTCAATAATTAATAAAGGTGAACTTATAAGTGAAGGATACGTTAAAGATTTGTTAAAACAAGAATTTGATGAATATTATATAGATACCTCTGATTTACAAAAAGCAAAAGTTATATTAGAAAAATTTGAAGTAGTGAAATCTATAAATATACACGATAATATAATCAAAATTAGTATTGATAAAGGGAAAATAGGAGAAGTGAATAAAAAGTTGGCTTTAAATAATATAGATATTACATCTATAAAGAAAAAAGAAAATACACTAGAATCATATTTTTTAAGTGCATTATAAAGGAGTAAGGATGTAATGGGTAGGGTTTTAAAAAATGAAATTGAAAAGTACTTTAGGTATAGATGGATAATGTATTTTTTTAGTATTACCTTTTCTGCAATAGTTTTAAGTTTAATTAGACTTATAAGTGATACGTCTAATTCTAATTATTTAGATCTAATAACGAAGTCTATAACTTCAACTAATTTAGATTCAGGTCTTATGGCTTTAATAATTCCAATAATAACTATAGTTATATCAAATTCTATAATAGCTGAAGATTATGAAATTGGAGCTATGAAATTCTTAATTATATCTCCAATAACAAGAATTGAAGTTCTATTTGGTAAATTTATATCTATATTTTTAATATTATTAATTAATATAATTACAGCATTTGCTTTAGTTTCTATTATAAGTGGATTTATAGCTCATAATTATCAAGGAATATTTTCACAAGAATATCTAGAGTTACTAAAAAAATATATTCTAATATCAACATCAATAATGCCTATTATACTTGGTTCAATTTTAATAGCATTACTTTTAGATAAATTTGAAAGTTCTGTAACATTATCAATAGTAATATTTTTTGTGTTTTATATTATTGATAACTTATTTAGTGGAGTTAAGTTTTTTAGTCTTACTTATGAAATAATTAATCTAATGTTTATTACGGGAAAAAATCAGGTGCTCATATATAAATCTTTTATTTTTGCAATATTATATTCAATAATTATTATGAGCATTAATATTGTTGTAATTAAGAGAAAGGATTTTTGGATATGAAAAATATAATAAAGTTAGTTAAAAATGAATATATAAAACTTTTTTCAGAAAAAAAATTATATGTTATATTAGCTTATATAATTCTTTTAAGTTTTTTTACTGCAAAATCTTATACTGATTCTAAATTTCAATCAGGAGCGATTTCTGGTTTTCCTCCTAATATGAAATTTTTATTAAATAACTTAAATGCATTAAATTATTTAAAAATATTTTCTACAGATTCAATATTTGGTGGAACAACACAATTTTCAATTATGATTATATCTTTTTTATCTATAGATACATTTCTATATGACTATAAATCTGGAAATGCTAAATTTGTATTGGCATCCGGAATAAGTAAGTTAAAATTAACTTTAAGTAAATATATTTATATGATTATAAATATATTTATAATCATATGTATGTTTTTTGTAGTAGGATTTATAATTGGAGCATTTTTCTTTGGAATACAGGGTACTACATCGACAAATTTTATTGAAACATTTGTAATATATTTATTTGGAGCAATACCTATGTTGGCATTTACAAGTATTATAGCGTTAATTTCATGTACTAATATAAATAAATCTATATTAACATTAATTTCGATTATGTTTATAATAATAATGGGTATTAGTGATTCATTTACAAATACTAAGTTTTTCTCACCTACAGGTATGTTAGCATTATTTAATTCTGATGTTCCAATGAGAATTACACATAACATTTTATATTGTGGATTAATATCATTTATTTATTTTATAATTACATTTATGCTATACATATTTATTATGGAGAAAAAAGATGTTTTTAATTAATAAAAAAGATATTAATCTATAAACTTAAATTTAATTAATTTTAAAATATGAACTTAACACAATAGTAATTGTGTGGAATTCACTAAACAAGAGCAAAGCCTTGATACATAAGGCTTTGCTCTTGTTTGTTTATTTCAAAAAGGTAAATTTGCAAAAATGAATTCAACATAATATAATAATATAATATATTATGTTGAATGTAATAAACACGGCGAAGTACCGTTACCAAAGGCTTTACAAAAAATAAATTTGGTAATAAAAGGTAAAACATTTTAGCAATTT
>JARBUP010000123.1 GCA_029239575.1 Bacillota bacterium | reverse complement strand
ATATTTGATTTGTGGGAAATTTTCTTTAATTCTTTAGCTGTTTCAAGCATTACTGCAATACAAGCCCTATCATCAAGTGCTTTAGCAGATATTAATTCGTTTTGTAGCATAACAGGCTCTCTTTTTATTACCGCAATATCTCCTATTGTAACTATTTCACTTAACTTTTCTTTAGTATACCCAGTGTCTATGTATAAATCACTTAATTTTACTTGTTTTTTTCTTTCTTCTGCACTTGTTAAATGAGGAGGTTTAATTCCAATGACACCAAAAATATCTTTTTTACCATGAATTAAAATTTCTTGCGCAACTAATGAAGCTGCATTTATTCCACCCACAGATGTAAACTTTAAAAAACCATCATCTAAAATTGATGTTATCATAAGTCCTATTTCATCCATATGAGCAGCTAACATTATTTTTTTGTCATTAATTCCATTTGATTTAAAAAACAAACTACCTAATTTGTCTTTTTCAAATGAATCTGTATAAGGTTCAAAGTATTTTATAAGCTTATCAGATGATAAAAATTCATTACCTGATACAAGAGTACTTGAACATATGTCAAATAAAAATTCTTTTATCATTTAAAATCTCCTTTATTTGTTTTAAGTATTTAGTATTTGATAAATTGAGTTAATTATTTATTAGTTGGGAAATTATTGTGATATTTTGCTTTTAAGTTAATTAATGTTTGAATACGCAGTCTCATTCACCAATATATTTGCTCCCTACGGTCGCATATATTGGGAATTCGTTGCGGTTGACCTACCGCTATTTTTTATTCCCTACGGTCTAAAAAGTAGGGTTAGGTCATACAAAAAGAGAGTTAGATCATAATGATCTAACTCTTTAAATTCCACTATTTTAATAAATCGCTTAAGGCGCTTCCAATTGATTCGCCAATAGTAAAATTAGCATCTTCAGATATATATGAAACAGGTGTTTCATTGTTTTTGAATTCATCACCTTTATCTTCCATTATAAAAGTTAAGTTTATATTCTTAGCTTTTAAATCAACTGATAAAACTTTAGCATCTTTTACTTCTCCAACTTTAACAACTTGTGCTGGAGTTCTTAATTTTTCATTTGAAACTTTTTGAATTGGTAGGAAACAATCAACGCCTTCTCCTGCTTTTACATGAACTCCATCTAAAAGTATACGAGTTACTTCAACTGGTATGATATCATCTTTTTTAATATTTTTTGCAAATACATCAAAAGGATGTTCAACTAATTGTTTCATTCCAAGGCTTACTTTTCTACCTTTTTTAGAAATATTTAATATTTTAGTAGTTACTTCTTGACCAACTTGTAAAACATCTGAAACTTTTTCAGTTCTTGCCCAGTCTATATCTTTTATGTGTAATAAGCATTCAATTTCATCTATCATAATAAAAGCACCAAAATCAACAATACGTGATACTGTTCCTGTTACAACATCATCTTGTTTATATTTTTCACAGAATACTGACCAAGGGCTTTTTATCATAGCTTTGTAGCTTAAAGATAATTTTTTGTTTTCTTTGTCAACTGATTTAACTTTTACACTAATTTTATCGCCAACTTTTAAAACTTCTGATGGATGCTTAATTCTTGTCCATGCTATTTCATTAATATGTAATAAGCCGTCTATGCCGTTTATTTCAACAAATGCACCATAATCTTGTAAGTTTTTAACAACGCCTTCATAGATTTCGCCTTCTTGAATGATTTCCCATGTTTGGTTATCTTTAGTATCTTTTTCTTTCTTTTCTATTGCTCTTGAAGAAAGAACTAATTGTCTTCTGCCTTTATTATTTTTTGTTTCTATAATTTTAGCTTTTAATATTTGACCAACATATTCTGAAGGATCAACATTTCTTGTTATAGAAATTTGGTTTCTTGGTATAAATCCTTTTATTCCATTAACTTTTCCATTAATACCAAATTGATTAGCTTCAATTATTCTAACATCAATAACAGTTCCTTCGTTTTTCATAGTTTCGAAGTTTTCCCATAATTTATTTTCTTCTAATGGTTTTCTTGTTAAAATAACATTGCCGTCCTGGTCAGAAATTTTAATTACTTTAGCTTGAATTTCATCGCCTTCATTTACAACTTGAGTTAAATCTGATACTTCACCAAATGAATATTCATCTCTTGTGATTATTCCGTCTGATTTATAATTTAAGTTCACAGATATTGCTTCAGGAGTAACTGATATAACTTTTCCTTTTATAATTTCACCAGGTCTGATATATGATACACCGCCATAGCTTTCGAACAATTCGTGCATTGTGCTTTTTTCATTTTCATTATTATTAATCTCGTTATTTAGGTTTTCTAACATTTTAATAACCTCCTCAATTATCCAGTCAGGAGTTGATGCTCCAGCTGAAATTCCCACTTTAGTATTTTTATCAATATATTTATAAGGAATTTCCTTATAATTTTCAATTAGAAATGTTTTTTCACAATTAACTTTACTTAAATCATAAAGTTTTTTTGTGTTTGAACTGTTTTTACCGCCCACAATAAGCATTACATCACTCCTTGACGCGAGTTCTTGACATGCTTCTTGTCTTTTTCTTGTAGCATCACATATTGTATTGTAGACTGTAATATTGTTAAATTTATTATTTATTACATTTATTATATTTTCAAAAACATTTGTATTGAAAGTTGTTTGTGAAACTAAGCAATATTTTTTGTTTTCATCAATATTTAAATTAAGTAAATCTTCTACGTTTTGAATTATATCCGCTTGGTTATTGCACCAACCTAAAATTCCTAAAACTTCAGGATGATCTTTATCTCCAACTATTATTATTTCAAAACCATTTTGTTTGTTTTCTTCGACTATTTTATGTATGCGTTTCACTTTTACACATGTTGCATCAATTAAATCAATGTTTTTTTCATTGATTTGCTTTACTATATTTTTACCTACACCATGGGATCTTATTAATAGTTTTGAAGTAATATCATCAAATGAATCTAAATTTTCAATAACTTTTAACCCACGCTTTTGTAAGTCATTAACAACATCTTTATTATGAATTATTTCTCCATAGCTGTATAGTTTTTGTTCGTTATTTAATGTGAATTTAGCTTTGTCCACGGCATTTTTTACTCCAAAGCAAAATCCTGTGTGTTTGGATCTTTCAATATGCATAATGCTACCTATCTGTTAAATAATTTATATAATTTACGTGAACTAATATTTGATCTATCTGAAAAATAAAATTTTCTAAGAAGTAACCATTTATTAATTTTAATTTAAACTATAAATATCTTTTAATATTTCTTTTCCAATTTCAGTATATTGTTCAGTTCTGATTTTACCTGAATAATTTTTAAAATAATTTTTTTCTTCACCATAATATATATTAATTTTGCCTCTGAATTTGTATGAGCCAACAATATGTATAGGTATTATATTTGAATTAGCTTTATTAGCAATCATAGCAACACCTGGTTTAGCATTACTTTCATTATAACCGTCAACTCTTGTTCCTTCAGGAAATATACCAAGAATATTATCATCATTTAATACAGATATTGCAGTTTTAATTGATGTTATTGAAATACCTTCTCTGTCAACAGGGAAGGCGCCAAGTTTAGTTAAAACAAATGAAAATAATTTATTTGGAAACAATTCTTTTTTTGCCATAAAATGAATTTGCCTTTTTGTAGATATGGCTACAGTAATTGGATCTAAATTTGATATATGATTACTGCATATTATACATCTTCCACTTGAAGAATCAAATTTTTCAGGATTATGAATTTTAATATCAAAAGCAATGTTAAATAACAATTTAGCTAAAAATCTAATTAATTTATAAAACATTTTTTCCTCCATTAAGCACATGATTTAAAATTTCTTTTACAACATCATTAATATCTTTTTCCGTGGTATCTATGAGTATTGCATCATCTGCTATTTGTAATGGAGAAATTTCTCTTGTTGTGTCATTATTATCACGTTTAATAATATCTGATAATACGTCATCGAAACAAACATCCATACCTTTTTTTATTAATTCATTATATCTTCTTTTTGCTCTTTTTTCTACAGTTGCAGTTATAAAAAATTTATAATTAGCATTTGGAAAAACTGCTGTTCCTATATCTCTTCCATCCATTACAACATCTTTATTTTTAGCTATTGCTCTTTGCAAATCAACCATTTTTAAACGAACATATGCAATGGTAGAAATTTTTGAAGACATTTTTGAAATAATTTCATCTCTAATTTTGTCATTTACATTTTCGCCATCCAAATAAATGCAATTATTATCATAGTCAACACTTGTATTTTTAAGCATTTCATTAATATTATCTTCATTTTCTTTACAAATATTAATACTGTTTTTAAAAGCTTTATAAGCTAATGCTCTATACATTGCACCAGTATCTATGTATTCAAAATTAAGGGTTTTACTAATAAGTTTTGCAACAGTACTTTTACCAGCACCGGATGGACCATCTATTGCTATTATCATTATAATGTCCTTTCTTGGCGGTATTTCATAAATACTAAACTATTATATTACAAATTTTAAAATATAACAACAAAAATATTATTTTTTGGAAAAATTAAATATAAAAAAGGGATGGAAATTTCCGCCCCTTTTATTGTAAATTAATCATTTTGATAAATACTGTGATTATCCCATAGCTTTTCTAATCTTTCATAATATTCTAATATTTCATCTTTTTCATGTAAACCTATGTTGATTATTAAATTATTTAACATACACATAGGTACAACTAAAGAGTCAACAAAAGAAACTATATTGCTTTTAGCTAAGAGCGCAACATCAGCCATAGAATAAAATGGAGATGCTTCTGTATCTGTTATAGCTATAATTTTAGCATTATGTTCTTTAACAAATTTTGTAGCGTCTATAGACATATTTGAATATCTTGGAAAACTTATAACTATTAATACATCGGTTTCTTTTACTCTTATAATTTCTTCATAAAGAGAATTTACTCCTGTATTATTAAGTACTTTTACATTGTCAAGTATTACATCCAAATAAAACCCAAGATAATTTGCTAATGTTGAAGAAGTACGAAGACCAAGAATATAGACTTTTTTTGCGTTCAATATTAACTCAGTTGCTTTTTCAAGTCCTGCTATGTTAACATCCTCCATGAGTAAACGCAAGTTGTTCATTTCATTTCTAATTATTTTTTTATGCAATTTATCAGTGTCTTCATCATCTTCATCTAATCCAATACGCTGTACTGTTGTTAATTTGTTTTTAATTAATACTTGTAAAGCTTTTTGAAGGTCTGGAAATCCTGAAAAACCAATTGTGCTTGCAAAACGGACAACCGTAGATTCACTAACATCTACGGTTTCACCTATTTTAGCAGCTGTCATAAAAGCAGCTTTATCATAATGCTCAATTATAAATTGAGCAATTTGCTTTTGGCCTTTACTAAATTTGTAATAATTACTTTTTATAAGATTTATAAGGTCAGCATTGCTATTCATTAAATATCATCCTCGAATTAGTTTTATTCCCTCTTCGAAAGCTTTAATGTTTTTATCAATTGTAGTTGGCGGTACTCTGTCAGATATAGAACTTACCATAGTATCATAACTAATAACTCCATCTCCCATAAGTGCATATAATACACCTACTGATACAATGTTACTTACCATATGTGTTCCAATACTATTTATAGCAGTATTTATGATTGGAAGTTTATATACTTTATATGGAACGTCTTCATTGACATTAACACTTTCGTCTACTACAAGTATACCATCTTTATCTAAAGATGCAATATATTTGTCGTAAGATTTTTGAGTTAATGCTAATAATATGTCATTTTTTGTAACTTTTGGATACTTTATTTCGTCTTTACTTATAATTACTTCAGCTTTACTAGCTCCACCTCTTGCCTCAGGACCATATGATTGTGTTTGTATTGCATTTAATCCGTCAGCTAAAGCAGCATCAGCAAATATTATTGCTGCAAGAATAACACCTTGACCACCAGAACCGCTTAATCTCATTTCTATTTTATTAAACATTATTTTACTCCTTTATTTTTGAAATTTATCAATAATAACTTGGTAACTTTCTGTATATTCTGGTTTAGGGTTATTGTAAAGTTCACCAATTATAACTTTATTTTCGCCTAATTCAGGTTTCTTTTCTACAACTTTTTTATCAACACAACTATCTTTTAAGAAAGAAAACATTTTTACAGCATCACCTTTTTTGTTTTTTCTACCATAATATGTTGGGCATAAGCTTAAACCTTCTATGAAAGAGAAACCTTTATTTTGAATTCCTTTTTCTATAAGTTTATCCATTGCATTTGCATGGTAAGCTGTTCCTCTTGCTACATATGTTGCACCAGCTCCTTGAGCTAAATTGCAAAGGTCAAATGTTGAATCAATATTTCCGTAAGGAGCAGTTGTACCAAAATCACCATGAGGAGTAGTTGGAGAATATTGTCCTCCAGTCATTCCGTATATATTGTTATTAAATACTATTGCTGTTATATCTATATTTCTTCTGCAAGCATGTATTAAGTGATTTCCACCAATAGCAGAACTATCTCCATCACCCATTATAACTATAACATGTAATTTTGGATTAGCATGTTTAATACCAGTTGCAAATGCTAATGCTCTACCGTGAGTTGTGTGTAATGTATTAAAATCTAAATATCCAGGAGCTCTTGAAGAACATCCAATACCAGATACTACAACAACTTCATCTTTATTAAGTCCAAGTTTATCTATTGCTCTAACAACTGAGTTTAACAAAGTACCATGACCGCATCCAGGACACCAGATGTGAGGTAACTTGTCAGCTCTATAATATTTTTGTGTTATTTCACTTGCATTCATGTTATTTACCTCCGTTAATTGCGGCAATTATTTCGTTTGGAGTTATAAGCTCTCCTGTTACTTTGACAATTTTCTTTACAGGGCATTTTTTGCCGGCAATTCTATCAACTTCATAGAAATATTGTCCATAGTTCATTTCAGCAACATAAATTTCTTTTGCTGTATCAGCTATAGCAGAAATTTGTTTTTCAAGAACTGGCCACATTGTTATTGGTCTGAACATACCAACTTTTATGCCGTTTTCTCTCATTTCATCGATTGCTGTCATAGCAGATCTTGAAACGCCACCAAAAGCTAATACTACTATTTCAGCATCTTCCATTTTATATTCATCATAGTATGAAAAATCATCTATATTTTGTTCTACTTTATTAATTAATCTTTCTACTTGTTCTCCTGCAAGTTTATTGTTGTTTGTAGGGAAACCAGTTTCATCATGAGATAATCCTGTTACATGGTATCTGTATCCTTCTCCGAATGATGCCATTGGAGGTATCATATCTTCTTCAGGTCTATATGCAACATATTCTTCTGGTGCACAAGTAGGTTTTTTTCTATTTATAATTTCTATTTCAGATTCATCTTTAAATGTTAATTTTTCTCTCATGTGGCCAACTGTTTCATCCATTAAGAGAATTACAGGAGTTCTATATTTTTCAGCTAAGTTAAATGCTTTTATTGTCATTTCATATGTTTCTTGAACAGAGTTTGGAGTTAAAGCTATTACTGGATGATCTCCATGAGTACCCCATTTAGCTTGCATAACTTCACCTTGAGCAGGTGATGTAGGAAGACCAGTACTTGGACCAGCTCTTTGAACATTTACTACTACACATGGTATTTCAGCTATACATGCATAACCAAAGTTTTCCTGCATTAGTGAAAATCCAGGACCGCTTGTTGCTGTCATTGATTTTAAACCAGTTAATGAACCACCTATTATAGCAGCCATACTTGCTATTTCATCTTCCATTTGAATAAATCTTCCGCCTATCTTTGGCAGTTTTTGAGCAGATAATTCTGCTATTTCAGTAGATGGTGTTATAGGATATCCAGCAAAGAATTTCATTCCGGCTGCTAACGCACCTTCTACACAAGCTTCATTTCCTTGAAGCAATTTATATGATTTATTATTGCTCATCGTTATTTCCTCCTACTAAGTAAATAGCATTGTCAGGACATCTTAATTCACACATTCCACAAGATATACATTTTTCTCTTTCAGCTATTACTATTTTCTCGTTTTCAATCTTAAGAACTTGCTT
>JARBUP010000122.1 GCA_029239575.1 Bacillota bacterium | reverse complement strand
CCCGTTCCCATCCCGAACACGGAAGTTAAGCTCTTCAGCGCTGATGATACTCGGTGGGTAACTGCCCGGGAAAGTAAGACGTCGCCAGGTTAATAAAAAATACAGTTGATATCAACTGTATTTTTATTTGAAAAATTTCAATAATTACATATTAAAAAAAAATATTATCGCGGGATAGAGCAGATGGAAGCTCGTCGGGCTCATAACCCGGAGGCCGTTGGTTCGAGTCCAGCTCCCGCTACCATAAAAGCAATATTAAATTACATTATGATCCATTAGCTCAGCTGGCAGAGCACCTGACTTTTAATCAGGGTGTCCCGCGTTCGAGTCGCGGATGGATCATCAAAAAAATTAGAGCTGCTGAAAATGAGTACTATATAAAGACAAGAAATATGTTTCTTGTCTTTTATTATATTCAAAATAATTTTATGTAACATTTTTAACTTAGTAATTTTAAAAAATGGTAAAAACAATAAATTTATAATAAGCTAACTATTGGTGAAAATATATAGGAATTTTATAATTACTTAGTAGATTAGTGAACATTAAAAGTATAAAAATAAAGCTATAATTATGAGTTAATAGGTAGATTATTAAAAGTGAACAAGTAGGTTATGAAGCTAATAAAAATTGAAAATTATTAAATTCAATAATGAAAATAAAAGCAATATATTGAAAGATTTTAGAAAAAATAGTATGATTAATTTATTAAATAAAATTTTAAAGAGGTATATATGGATAATAGTATAATGAGTTCAGAACGCCTTTATTTTTCTCAAATTAAAGATATGGATATAGAGAATTTTTACCCATGGTTTTCTGATGTGGAATTTTTAAAGTATTATGATTATGTTTTACCTGTTCCACAAAGCAAGGAAGAAGTTGATAAAACATTTAAATATTATGAAACAAATGAAAGTTCCAAGGTGTTTTCTATAAAATTAAAAGAAAATAACAAGATTATCGGTATTGCAGGTTTTGATGATATAGTTAAAGACAATAAGGTTTCCACTCTTTTTATAGGAATAGGGGATAAAAACTTAAGAGGTCAGGGCTTTGGTAAAGAAGCTATAAATTTATTATTAAAATACGGCTTTGAAAAACTTGATTTTCATAGAATTCAGTTAAATGTACTTCAATTTAATCAGACTGCTATAAATATGTATGAAAAAGCAGGTTTTGTAAAAGAAGGTACTTATAGAGAATTTGTTTTAAGAGATGGAAAAAGATTTGATTTATATTTATATGGTTTTTTAAAAAACGAGTGGGAAAATAATTAAAATAAAAATTGTCTGGCTATTAACCAGACAATTTTTTATTTTAAGCTATATGAGATTCTATTAAGCTTGCAAAAGATTTTAAAGGTTTAACGCCTATTTCTTTTGCTACATTTTGACCTTCTTTAAATATTATAACTGTAGGTATTGTTTGTATTCCATAACGAATTGCAAGTTCTTGATTTTCATCAGTATCAACTTTTGCAACTGTTATTTTTCCTTCGTATTGATCAGCTATTTGATCTATAACTGGAGCAAGCATACGGCATGGTCCACACCATGTTGCCCAAAAATCTACTAATAATAATTTTTCTTTTGATAATAGTTCATCGAACTCTTGAGTATTTTTTACGTATATTATTTTTTCTGACATTTTGTTTTTCTCCTTATTTTTCATCTATTTTATTTGCTGCATGTTGTGCAGCTATTAAACCTTCGCTTACTGCTTTTGATATTTGAAGTGGCTTGCCAGTTATATCACCTGCGGCATAAACACCTTCTATATTAGTTTGCATATTACGGTCTACTTCTATAAAACCATTTTCAAGTTTTAAACCATCTATTAAAGCAGTTGGAGCAACAACTTCTCTTAGCATAAATACAGCTTCACAATCAATTGTTTTATCTCCTACTATTATGCTTTCCACTTTTGTGTTTCCTATTACTTCTTTGATTGTTCCATGAACATATTCAATAGTATTTTCTAGTTCATTTGAACGCGGCTTTTTAGATACAAAAATAACTTTTACGCCTATTCCTTGAAGGAAATTTGCTTCTTTTACAGCTTCATGTGATTGATCCCAAACAACTGCAGTTTTATTTCTGTAAAGCATTCCATCACAAGTTGCACAATAACTAACTCCCATACCTAAGAGTTTTGCTTCTCCAGGAATTTCTTTTACTTTTGACATACCCATTGCAAGAATAATTTTATTACATTCTATAATATCACCATTTGCATTTACCATGAAGTAATCATCAAATGGCAAAATATTTACTACTTTTTTGTTTTCAACTTCAACATTCATAGATTTAGCATGATTTAAAAAATCATCCATCATTTCTTTACCACTTTTGTTGTAAAAACCCAGATGATTATCTATTCTTTCAGCTTTAGAAAGATAATTTTCACTGTTTGAAAATATTCTTAGAGTTTTGCCCCTTACTAAAACATTTACAGCTGCAGAAAGTCCAGCTGGGCCTGCACCTATAATAATTACATCTACTCTTTGATTCACATTACACCTCGCTAATATTATTCTTCGAATCCATAACTTTTAACTCATCTTTATTTAAATACTTATTGCAAATAGGACAATAATATTTATGTTCAATTAAATTATCACATTTATCATGAACCAATTTTTTATAACATTTATTTAAATGCCTTTCACCCCACAAAGCTAAACTTATAAAAACATCTTCTAAATCAGAGCCTTTTTCTGTTAATGTATATTTATATCTTGGAGGATGACACTGGTATATATCCCTGTTAATAAGCTCATCGCTTTCTAAATTTTTAAGTCTTTCGGACAATAAATTTGTCGGAATTGTTTCAAGGGCATCCAATATTTCTTTATAAGTTTCATTACCGCTAAATATTTGGTGTAATATTAAGAGGGACCATTTATCACCTATTATGTTTAATGTTTGTGCTATATTACAAGGTAAATTATATTGATTTTTCATCGCAACTCCCTATGGCTACATTTAATTCTTAATAAGATAAATACCTGCTTAAGTTAGTAAATGTTCCAGTGAATGTCATTAATCCAATTATTATTAAAATTAATCCACCAATTTTAATTGTATATTTAACTAAATTTTTGTTAGTTTTAAAAAAATTTAAAACCTGTGTAGTGAACAATCCTAATGCAATAAAAGGAAGAATAAAACCAACTGAATAAACTAATACAAGTAAATTTCCTGTGAAAGAACTATTTGCGTTTGATGCTAATATAAGTACTGAAGATAATGCAGGACCAATACAAGGAGTCCATGCAAAGCTAAATGTAAATCCCATAATAAACGCAGTTATAGGATTCATTTTATTTCTATTTATTTCAAAATTTATTTTTTTTTCTATTTGTAAAAATTTAAAATTTAGCACATTTAGTTGATTTAATCCGAGTATAATAATTATTATACCACCTATTCGACTAAATAATACTTTGTTGCTATTTAAAAAAACACCTAAAGCAGAAAAAGAAAAACCAAGTATAAAAAAAGTGCTTGCTATTCCTGTAATAAAAAATAAAGTATTTATTAATATAATTTTTCTATCATAAACAACGGTGCCATCATTATCAATTTTTTGACCATTACCTGCTAAATAACTTATATAAACAGGAATTAAAGGTAAAACACAGGGTGAAAAAAATGATAAAAAGCCTTCTGAAAAAACTAATAAAAAACTTAAACTATCAGTTATTGCCACACAATCACCTCTTTTTTAAAATATAACATTGTAACTTTAAAATGTCAAGTAGCTTTAAAAAATAAATTTAGTATTGAAAATTTTATTTTCGTATTATATAATTATTACTATACTATTAATGTAAGATTATTTAAATACTTAATTAAGAAATTTAGGAGATGATATTATTTTTAAATGTTTGACTTTGGATGATAAAAGTATTATTAACAGCTATTTAGAAAAAAGCAACCAGGAATCATATGAATACTTATTTTCATCATTATATATGTGGAGAAAATTAAATAATGTAAAATTTGCAGTAATTGATGATACACTCATCATAGAAAAAAGTGAAGAAAATAAAGGTACATTTTACGCTCAGCCTTTAGGATACAAAAATGAAAATTTAATCGAAATAATAGATAAATTAAAAGAAAGAAATTCTAATTACACTGATAGGGATTATTTTTTTGGAGATGTTGATGAGCATTTTATATCTGATTTAAAAGAAGCCGGTTATAAACTTGAAATTAAAGAAGATGTAGATGATTTTGAATATGTTTATAATACTCAGGATTTAATTCAATTAAAAGGTAAGAAATATCACGGGAAAAAAAATCACTACAATACATTTGTAAAAACATATGATTATGAAATAAAATCTATAAATGATGAAAAAACAATATGTGATTGTTTAAACTTGCTTCATAAATGGCATGAAGAAGTAGCAGTAACAGTCGATAAAGAAATGTTAATGGAAATTGAAGCAATTAAAGATATTTTTAGAGAAATTCAGTTTTTAAATCTTCAAACTATAGCAGTTTATGTAGAAGGAAACCTTGCAGGTTTTGCAGTAGGTGAAAGAGTTAATGATAAATTATGCATAATTCATGCTGAACGAGGAGAACTTGAATATAAAGGTATTTATTCATTTATAAACTGTAAATTTTTAATGGAAAGTTTCTCAGATACTGAGTTTGTAAACAGACAGGAAGATACGGGCAATGATGGTTTAAGAAAAGCTAAACAATCATACCATCCAGTAAAAATGGTAAAAAAATATTTAGTTAAAATTTTATAAATAAAAGATGATTATTAGGATGACAAGGGGACGGGTGTCCCCTTGTCATATTTTTTGATGTGGTATAGCTTTAGTGAATTAGGATGCCGTCCCTTTCGTTATCCAAGTGCAACATCTAATACCATCATTAATAAAAATCCAAGCATTGTTCCAATTGTACCTGCGTGAGAATGTTCAACAGATTGTGATTCAGGTATTAATTCTTCTGCCACAACATAAATCATTGCTCCTGCTGCAAAAGCAAGCATCCATGGCATAACTGATGAAATGCTGCCAACAAGTAATACAGCAATAACTCCAGCAAAAGGTTCTACTATTCCAGATAATGAACCATATACAAATGATTTTTTGGAAGAAAATCCTTCTTTTTTTAATGGAAGTGAAATTGCTGCTCCTTCTGGAAAATTTTGAAGCCCCATTCCTATGGCAAGAGCAAAGGAAGCAGTTAATGCAGCTATTGAATTTGATTGTGCAGCTAAGCCAAATGATAAACCAACGGCCATACCTTCAGGTATATTATGTAAAGTTACAGCAAGAACAAGCATTGTTGTACGTTTAAATGAACTTTTTAAACCTTCAGGTTTTTCTGAACCCATATGCATGTGAGGGAGAAGTTTATCAAGCATAAATAAAAATATGCCTCCTAATAAAAAGCCACCGCCTGCAGGTATCCAACCAATATTTCCTTGTGCTTCTGCCATTTCAATGGCAGGTATTAAAAGTGACCATACAGAAGCTGCAATCATGACGCCAGCCGCAAAACCTAGAAATCCATGTTGTGTGTTTTCATTTACATTATTACGTACAAAAAATACCATTGAAGCCCCAGCTGCTGTTGCTAAAAAAGTAAAGCATGTTCCTATTAATGCTAATATCACAGGGTTTAATTGAATAATATTTTCAAGCATAATACACCTCTGTTATTTAAATTTTATAATATCATATTATATTGAACAATTGTATATTAGTTCCAATATAATATTTAAACTAAGCGATGTCAAGCAAAGATTTAAGTTATTTAAACGTTAAATAGCTCTATGGCAGTCGGTTAATGTAATACAAAATACATAAAATGTTTTAGTATTAAAGTATAATAATAAAAAAAAATGAATATTAAGTTGACATGATTTAAAATAAGTATTATAATAAACTAAATTTAGAGGTGCAAAATGGAAAATAAATTAATAAATATAAACATACAATTACATCATCATCATAGTAAGCGAGTTTGTAAGTGACTTTAATATAAATTAAAATCACAGATACAAGCTCTATTAGTCGTTTAATTAAAAGACTTGTATCTATGGTGAATATATAATGTATAAGTATAATACAACCATCTGATATAAGTCAGGTGGTTTTTTTTTATGACCTAACCCCGTTACTTCGACCAGAGGGAGAAAGAAACGGTTGGTAGGTCAAACGCAACGAATTCCAAATTTATGTGAACGAAAGTGAGCGAATAAATTTGTGAACAAGACTGCGATTCAAACATTAATTACCCTAAGTCAGAAGAAATTGATGGTAATTCAACTTTAATCAACACCAAATTTATACGACTCATATCAAGTAAATAAATTAATTAATGAATGATATTATTAATAATTATAAAAAAAGACAAGTGAGGGTTAAGCATGAAATTTTTAAAAATAGAAGATGAAATAAAATTTTCTCAAAAAATGTTTAAGTTAAAAAGGGAAATTGAAAATTTTTTATGTGAAGAAGGATATTTGAATATAGAACCATCTCTATTAGAAGAATATGATGAGTTTAGGGATATATATTCAAAAATGGATAAGAAAAAAACTGTTAAATTAGTGGATAATGCCAGTGACATACTTATTTTAACACCTGATATAACAGCTGGCATAGTAAATAAGTTTATGAGTAAATGGGAAGAAAACTTAAAACTAAAATTATTTTACTATGGAAAAACTTATGCACATAATAGCGTTGAAATAAAAGAAAAAAGACAGATGGGTGTAGAGTGCTTAGGTGAAAAAAATAAGAATACTGATGAAAATGTCCTTGGTACGGCTATAAAGGTTTTAAATAAATATAGCAAAAATTATTTATTTGAAATAGGTAGTAGTAAATTTTTAAAAGGTTTAATGCAATCATGTTCCTTTAATAAAGAAGATTATATAAATATTTTAAATTTAATTTATTTTAAAAACAAACAAGAACTTAAGGAATATTTGTCTAAGCTTCCTTACAAAGAAGCAATGAGCACTTTATTAAATATTTTTGATTTAGAAGGAAGTTTCGAAGAAATAATAAAGAACCTTAATGGATTATATATGAACGATTTAATGAAAGAGGGAATAGCAGAGCTTTCTAAAGTAAATGAGTATTTTAAAAATGAATCAAATAAAATTATTTATGATTTATCTTTAGTATCAGAACTGAACTATTATGACGGCATAATTTTTAGGGGTTATATAGAACATTCAAATAAAGAAATGATTAAGGGTGGGAGATATGATTCTTTTACAGAACAATTTGGATTTAAAATTCCAGCCATAGGATTTTCTATAGAATTAGATGAATTAATAAAAACTCTGTATAAGGAGGTAATATAATGGGATTAACAGTAGCAATACCAAAAGGTAGATTGGGTGAACAAGTAATAGAAATGTTAAAGTCTGCTAAGATAGGTGAATCAATAGATGAGAAATCTAGAAAATTAATTTTTGAAGATGAAAAAAATAATATTAAGTTTATGTTGCTAAAAAATTCAGATGTAATAACTTATGTTGAAAATGGTGTTGCAGATATAGGCTTTTCTGGTAAGGATATGATAATGGAAAACAATTCGGATATTTATGAATTGTATAAAATGAATATTGGAAAATGCAAACTTTCTGTTGCAGGAATTAAAGGTAAAAAAATATTTATGGAAGATACTATTTTAAAAGTTGCAACTAAGTTCCCAAACATAGCAAAGAAATATTTTGATTCTAAAGGCCAAAAAATCAGGACAATAAAATTAAATGGTTCCATTGAGCTTGCACCGATTCTTGGCTTGTCAGATGTAATAGTTGATATAGTTGAAACTGGAAATACATTAAAAGCAAATGGACTTGAAGTTCTTGAAGATATGTACGATATATCTGCAATGATTATTTCAAACCGTATTAGTTATAAATTTAAAAGAAAAGAAATAAAAGAAATTATTGAGCTTATAAGCAAGGAGGATGAATGCAATGATTAGAATTATTAAAAATAATGAAAAACAAATATTCATAGACGAACTTCAAAAAAGAAATTCCCAAGATTATAATGATGTTTATGAAACAGTGGATAAAATAATAGAGGACGTTCGCATTAATAAGGATGAAGCAGTAAAAAAATATACATTGGAATTTGATAAACAGTGGATAAAATAATAGAGGACGTTCGCATTAATAAGGATGAAGCAGTAAAAAAATATACATTGGAATTTGATAAAGTAGAAATAAAAAATTTAGAGGTTTCACAAGAAGAAATAAATGCAGCTTTTGAAACAATAGACAAAGAACTTTTAATCACTATAAAAAAGGCAAAAGAAAACATAGAAGAATTTCATAAAAAACAAGTGAGAGAATCTTTTAATTTTAAGCCAAAGGGAAAGGATGCTTTATTAGGACAAATTTTTAACCCCATTGAAAAAGTAGGGATATATGTACCTGGAGGAAAAGCTGCATATCCATCAACTGTTTTAATGAATGCAGTACCTGCTAAAATAGCTGGAGTTAGTCAACTATGTATGATTACGCCACCACAAAGCGATGGGAAAATAAAGGATTCAATTCTTGTTGCAGCATCATTAGCTGGAGTTGATAGGATTTTTAAAGTTGGCGGGGCACAGGGAATAGCAGCATTAGCATATGGAACTGAGTCAATTCCTAAGGTGTATAAAATAACAGGACCTGGCAATATATTTGTTGCTGCAGCTAAAAGAAGGGTTTCAGGATTTGTAGGAATTGATATGATTGCAGGTCCAAGTGAAATATTAATAATAGCTGATAAATGGGCAAACCCAGCATATATTGCAGCTGATTTAATTTCTCAAGCTGAACATGATGAAATGGCAGCATCAATATTAATAACTGATTCACCAGAACTACCTGATAAAGTTGTTAAAGAGCTTGAAATACAAATGAATCAGTTAGAAAGAACTGAAATAATAGAAAAATCTTTAAATAACCAAGGAGCAATTATTTTATTAGATAGCATGGATGAGTGCATTGAATTAGCAAATGAAATAGCTCCTGAGCATTTAGAAATATTAACAGAAAATTGTTTAGAAATGTTTAAAAATATAAAAAATGCCGGAGCAATTTTTATAGGAGAATATAGCCCTGAACCAGTAGGAGATTATTTTGCAGGGCCAAATCACACATTACCTACAAGTTCTACGGCTAAGTTTTCATCTGCATTAGGGGTTGATGATTTTATTAAAAAAACCTCTTTAATTTATTACAGCAAAGAAGCATTAAATCAAAACAGAGAAGACATTATAAGATTTGCAGAAAATGAAGGGCTAACTGGGCACGCAAATGCAGTTAGAATTAGAAAATAATTAAAAACAATAGTAAAGTAAAAGAAAAGAGGGACGCAATGATTAAGTTAAAAAACAGCGTAGAAAATCTTGAAGCATATTTTGTAAACGACATACCTTGCCGTGTTAAACTTGATGCAAATGAAGGAAGTAATTATTTATTAAATGAAGGATTATGTTTTGATGATTTAAAAGCAAATTTATATCCTGACTCAGATTCAGTAGAGTTAAGAGAAAAATTATCCTTATATTATAATTGCAAATCAGAAAATATTTTGATGGGAAATGGATCAAGTGAACTTATAAACATGGTTATAAATGCTTATTGTGAAAAAGGCGAAAAAGTTTTGAGTTTTATACCATCATTTAGCATGTATCAAACATACTGTGATTTATGTGGTGCGACTTATATTGGAGTTAATACAAATGAAGACTTCACCCAAGATATTGATAAATTAATTGAAAAAGTTAATGAATTAAATCCAAAGATAGTTATACTTTGCAATCCTAACAATCCTACAGGCTATATAACCCCAAGAAATGATGTAATTAAACTTCTTGATAGCGTAAAAAATTCTTTGATTATAGTTGATGAAGCATATGCTGATTTCTTTGAAAATTCAGTAGTAGATTTAATAAACTCTTATGAAAATTTAATAGTTATGCGCACACTTTCAAAAGCATTTGGGTTAGCAGGTTTAAGAGTTGGCTCATTAATAGCTAATGAAAATTTAGTTAAATATGTGTGGAAAGTTAAAGTTCCGTATAATTTAAATATTTTGTCCCAGTATGGTGCTTTAAAGGCATTAAACTCAATTGAGCTTGTTAAATCATATATTCAAAATATAAAAGATTTAAGATTAAAATTAAGCCAAGATTTAAGAAATTTAAATTTCACTGTGTATGAATCAGGAGCAAATTTTATATTTACAAAGTCACCTGTGGATAACTTATTTGAAAAACTCATGAGCTGTGGAGTACTTATTAGAAAATTTAACTTTAATGGTAAAGTATATAATAGAATTACAATTGGTACTAAAGAAGAAAATGAAATACTTTTAGAAGAAATTAAAAATATAATTGAGGGTTAATATGAGAACATCATCAGTATCACGTAAAACATTGGAAACAGATATTTTAGTAGAATTAAATTTAGATGGAAGCGGCAAAACAGATATAGAAACTGGTATTGGATTTTTAAATCACATGCTCACATTGTTTGGGTTTCATGGAAATTTTGATTTGAAGATTAAATGTGTTGGTGATTTAGATGTTGATTCTCATCACACAGCAGAAGATATTGGATTAGCTCTTGGTCAAGCATTCAAAGAAGCTTTGGGTGACAAAAAAGGAATTGATCGTTATGGAACTATGTTTTTGCCAATGGATGAAGCTTTAGCAAGAGTTAGTGTAGATATAAGTGGAAGACCATACCTTGTATATAATGTTAATTTTAATAATCAAAAATTAGGCCAAATTGCAACAGAAGATTTTAAAGAGTTTTTTAAAGGTTTTACAAATAATTGCTTATCAACAATTCACTTACAAGTATTGTATGGAGAAAATGACCACCACAAAATAGAAGCAGTGTTTAAAGGGTTTGGTAGAGCTTTAAAAGCAGCAAGTCGCATAACATCGGATTATCTACAATCAACTAAAGGAGTAATATAATGCATGTTATAATAGATTATGGAATGGGCAATTTAGCTTCAGTTCAAAGAGCATTTGAAAAATTAAATGTTGAAACAAAAATAAGCAGCAAAATAGAAGATATAAAAGAAGCTAAATCATTAATTTTACCTGGTGTTGGAGCATTTAGAGATGCTAT